>JAKQJG010000041.1 GCA_029561305.1 Bacteroidota bacterium
GGCTCATCACCGATCTCGAGGGCGGTGGTATTTTCTCCGGCAATACCAAATCCTTTGGTCTTGCGCTTGTACCCACGGCTGAGTGTAGCCGGAGTAAAATCATTTTTTAACAAGCGGATCAAATACTCCACCATCGGCGTTTTGCCCGTGCCGCCAACAGCAAGATTGCCCACGCATATCAGGGGGAAATTAAAAGAAGTTGATTTAAGAAAATTTTTATCAAACAGCCAGTTCCGCAGCCACACAATACCTCCATATACAAAGGAAAGCGGCAGCAATAAATAGCGGAAACTTTTTAGGAGCACTGTTCAATAATTATGATTCTTACAAAGATAGCGGTATGTGGAAGTATTTTGATTAGGGTTCAAGTCGGAAGGAGTTCATCAACCCTTTTACTTATTTAGGGTTCAGGTCGCTTGAAGCGCCCCGCCCCTGTCCCGACCCTGGGAACGATCTTCTATAAATATCGAAAAAATAGTAGTCCCATAATTCCGCTCGGCTTTGTAATGCGCAAACTTTTTATAATCATTTCTCGGGGTGTGTTCCAGAACAAACCAGCCCTTTGGTTTCAGCAATTTCTTTTCGAAGATCTTTATAGGAAGTTCATCAATAGTACCCAGTGCATAAGGCGGACCGGCAAAAATAAAGTCAAACTGATCGGTACAGCTCTCGATAAATTTAAATACTTCGCCCTTTATCAATTTAAAGTTTGGAATGTCCAGTTCCTTCGAGGTCTTTTTTATAAACTCGTACATGGCAGTATCTTTCTCTACAATGGTCAGGTCATCCACACCCCTGCTGGCCAGTTCGTAACTGATGCAGCCGGTGCCGCCAAACAGGTCGAGCGTTTTTAAATTCTCAAATTCGAGATTGTTTTGCAGCACGTTAAAAAGACCTTCCCTGGCAATATCGGTGGTAGGCCTGGTATGCGGCATGTCACCGGGCGGATTGATCTTCCTGCCCCCGTATATACCACTGATTATACGCATAAGGCTGCCGCAAATAAATGACTGAAATAATGTTGTGGAAAATCGTGTATGCCTTCGGGGTAGGTAAAGGCGGGTGACAGGGTTGCAAACTCCACCTGAACAAAATACTTGTACAACTCCGTGTATAAGTTCGATGTTTTATCGATCATACCATTCAGGTGCAGTGTGATGTCATTGACGTCTGCTCCAAATGCCTCACACAATTGCAGCATATGATAGGCAACATCCTCCGGAGTTTTAAAACTAAAACTTTGTATCGCCTGCAGTTTGCTTTCTTTTACCAGCATGGCTGTAAAGGAAGACGCACTAAAAATACAATGCAGGTGGTTGCCGGTACCCTGGAACATATCGGGCAGCAACGAATATAAATGCGTACTCACCGGCGAAGAAAACAGGTAGGTGGCGATGGCATCAATTTGTTTGGGTACCGGGTAAATGTTATGGGTGTACTGGCGGAATAAAAAATCAGTGCGGATAAAAGAATCGCTCATATCCCCATGCACCAGT
>JAKQJG010000092.1 GCA_029561305.1 Bacteroidota bacterium
TTAGATATTTAGTTTTATCTGTCAAGTGTTTTTTAAAGTAATTTTGAATATTACACAATTATTCAAGAATTCTATATTTGTGAAAGGTGAAAGGTTTTTTTCTGCAGAATTAAAGTGATATTGCGCTTAAAAACGGACAGCGAAATGTAGTTGAATACGCCACTAAATTACACGAGAAAAAAATAATGCCCTGCGAGCCTTTTTTTATAAGGCTTCCAGAGCATCGAAAAAGGTTGGTCATTAAAACACGCAAAAAACGGGGCTTTTTACCCCGTTTTTGCTTTAACCCAAATTGTGGATGACTTGCTTAAATGTTATAAGCGCGCTCACCGTGTGAAGTGGTATCCAAGCCTTCACGTTCTGCTTCTTCTGATACACGTAATCCAACAATCAAATCGGCTATTTTATAAGCGATGAATGCTGCAATACCTGACCAAATGATAGTGATAATGACACCCTCGCCTTGAATCAACACTTGTGAGGCGATTGAGAAATCAGCTTTACCTGTGCCACCCAAACTTGGTGCAGTAAATACGCCAGTTAATAATGCGCCGACAATACCACCTACACCGTGTACACCAAATACATCGAGTGAGTCATCGGCCCCCAGTATTTTCTTGAGGCCAGTCACACCCCATAGGCACAAGAAGCCGCCAGCAAAACCAATCACGATGCCTCCCATTGGGCCAACTGAACCGCATGCAGGTGTGATTGCCACCAAACCTGCCACAGCACCAGATGCAGCACCCAGCATAGACGCCTTGCCTTTGGTAAAGGCTTCACCAATTGACCAAGCCAATACTGCAGCAGCCGTTGCAAATAGTGTGTTGATTAAAGCTAAGCCTGCGCCACCGGTTGCTTCCAAGTTAGAGCCTGCGTTAAAACCAAACCAGCCCACCCACAATAATGCGGCACCCAGCATGGTTAACGTTAAGTTATGAGGCGTTAATGCTTCTTTGCCGTAACCAATACGTTTGCCAACCATGTAAGCACCTACTAAACCAGCAACCGCAGCATTGATATGCACAACAGTGCCGCCAGCAAAGTCTAATG
>JAKQJG010000097.1 GCA_029561305.1 Bacteroidota bacterium
AATTCCCCAGGTTGGATCTGCCCTTCTTTCAACCAATGAACCATTATCTTTTATTAACTGGATCTTTTTTATTTCCTCCTGTACCCTCTTTACTTCAAGATCTTCTTTCAATCTTTGATACATATCACAGCTATCAATACAGGAATCTAAATATGCATGGGGTGGATAAGGAAGGTTACGCCTGTTCGTTTCATTCTCGGTATATATATAGATGTTCTCCCAATCCTTCCAATTCTTTACAGCATAATCTGACAAATCAATTTCCTGGTTGTTGAACAAGTCTATTAAATTGCATAAATATGGATGAGCAGAATGATAATGAACAAAAGTATCAGCACTTGTTATAATACCATTCTCACTTCTTGTAAAAGTTGAAGTAGATGTATACTTTTTTAGAAAGCGATGGTATCCAAGATAAGGGCCTTCCCCTTCATATAAGGGGTATCTTTTTGTAAAGTTCGCCAGGTCCGGCCCACTCCCCTCCTTACCAATACCATGACAGGAGGCGCATTTTTGCTGAAATAAGATCTCCCCTTTTTTAATGGCGCTCATCTGTATGTTCTCATCTACTGCTTTCGGGTCTTTCCAGTTCATATTTCCATCTTCCGTTTTCTCTCCTTTAAATAACTGCATGTTTTTATCCAATGAAGCAGCAGGCACCGCTACTTTAAATGGTTTGTTGATGGTTACTTTTTGTCCCGCTGCTGCATTGATATAGATCATCCCTCCGCTTGCCAATGGCTGCCCGTTGGATGCTGTAACCAGTCCAGCCCGGATGATCTGCTGCATACTCAATGCCTCTTTAATTTCCAAAGCAACTTTACCATTTTCGGAACTAAAAGTGCCTTTATCAATTTTGAGCCAGGTGCCATTGCTGTTATGCAACAAGGTATCTGTATTGATATCAATGGTAAAATTTTGAATGGGCAGGCTATCGGTACTGAGCAACCCGACAGGAATGTTGGTGGAAGGAGCCGTACAGCTATAAAAGAAAAGTACTACTGGTAATAAGCGCAAAAGCTTTCTCATAAAAGGCGTTTAAGGAATTAGATGTAATTTAAAGCAGTTTCCACATAACTACAATACGATGTCTCTACAATTAAACCGTTCTGAATTTGGCCATTCAGCAAACGCTGGAAATGTTCTTACCAAAGAAGCAGCCAATCAATTATTAAATGACTGGGTTACAAATGAACGCCTGCAACTGCACATGAAGCACGTGGCGCACCTGATGAAATCCTGGGCAGCAGAAAAAGAAAATCTCAATGAAGCTGATCAATGGCGCTGGGAAATGGCAGGCTTATTACACGATGCAGACTGGGACCAGTGGCCGGAGCAACATTGCAAAAAGATCATTGAGGAACTGGAAACCAGGAATATTGACCCGGAAATTATCAGGGCCATTGCCAGTCATGGTCCCAATCATTTTGGTGTGCAGCCACAAACCCCAATGGATAAAATGCTGTATGCGTTTGATGAACTCAGCGGCCTCACACATGCCTACAGTTTAATGCGCCCCGGTGGTTATGAAGGCATGGAACTAAAAGGTCTGAAAAAAAGATTTAAGGAAAAAGGATTTGCGGCTAACGTAAACCGTGAGGAAATTATGGATGCCATGCAAAAGGCAAATGT
>JAKQJG010000103.1 GCA_029561305.1 Bacteroidota bacterium
ACCGAGCTGGCTTCTGTAATGGCATCATAGCCGCAGTGGTGATTGGTGAATATCAATCCTTCATTGCTTACAATTTCGCCGGTGCAGCCGCCACCAAAAATGATGATGGCATCCTTGAGCGATGATTTGTTTACGGAATACAATTGTTCTTTGGTGAGTTTCAATCCTTTTTTCACCATGTCGTTATACACTTGCTGCCCCAATAGCATTGGCAGCCACATACCTTCATCAGCGCTGGCTCTTAACAGGCTTATCGATAACAGCAACGAAACAAAAATTTTCTTCATATTTGGCAATTTTTTTAGGCAGCAAACCTACTGGAAAAAGATGAGTTGTCAATGAGTGCTATTTGTAGGGATACGGATATCAGTTTTATAAGGTTTTCTATTCGATGTGTATATAGGAGCTGGTCCGATTTTTACGGATAACCCAGTTAATTATTTGCTTAAAACCTGCTGCATATTTTTGACCGTATTAAACAAAAGAGTTTGACACATTGAATTTCTTTCGATTTTTGACTAGAAAAAACCCAGGCAGAACTGAACTACAGTGTAGTTACATGAAATAAATGAAATGATTATTAGGCGATTACATTTAAAAATCCATCAATGCTCACAATATTTATTTTAGGGAAATCAATCTTTTTCAACTGGTTGAAATGCCCATCTTCGGTAACCAGATAATCAGCAGATGCTGCAATGTAAATATCTGTGTATTTATTATCGTCGCCATCGTTCTTAATAAGATTCCAGCTATAATAATTTATGTAAGATTTGACAAACGGAGACATTTCAATTGCCTCCCAGAATGCATTCACAACATGAGCAGAATATTTTTCTGATAATTTCTCACGGTATTCAAAATATATTTCGGTGCTTAAAACCAGCGTAAACTTTCCTTGGTAAAGCGCTTTTATAATTTCATGGCAAAATGACTTCCCGGATAAACAGGAAACATTGCAATCAATCACAACTTTCATTTTGAAATAGGATTGTGGCGGGTGTGTTCAGTTGCCCAGGTTTTCATTACTTCTTTAGTATAGCCTTTTGCTTCTGCCTCTGCATCTGCCATTGCAATGGCTTTTTTAAAAAGGTATTCACTTATCAACTGCTTTATTTCAACCAATTCCTTTTCGGAATGCTGGTATTTAAAGAGGTTGAGAATTTCTTTTTGTGCACTATTGAGCGGTTCCATTTTTTTAATTTGAACTCAATTTACAAATTTCTGCTGGTTATTGGCAGCACAAGTGAGCGATACAACATCGCTGCTACAGCGCTCTTCAGCCCATCGCAAAATAATATCCCAGCCTCCAATTAACCCCAATTTAATCTTGCCATCCGGCTGAAATGCAGTACCTTCGCCGCTCGTTTAAAAAAGCGTATATGAATATCAGAAATATAGCTATAATAGCACACGTTGACCACGGCAAAACCACCCTGGTTGACAAAATTTTACACGCCACCCAGGTTTTCAGGGAAAACCAGGAAACAGGCGAATTGATCATGGACAGCAACGACCTGGAAAGAGAACGTGGCATCACCATTTTCAGTAAGAACATCTCCGTTAATTATAAAGGCGTTAAAGTTAACGTGATAGATACCCCTGGTCACAGTGACTTTGGCGGCGAAGTGGAAAGGGTATTAAAAATGGCCGATGGCGTGTTGTTGCTGGTGGATGCATTTGAAGGTCCGATGCCGCAAACACGTTTTGTGTTGCAAAAAGCCCTGGCACTTGGCCTGCACCCGATAGTGGTGATCAATAAAGTAGATAAGCCCAACTGCCGCCCGGATGAAGTGCATGATGCGGTATTTGAATTATTCTTTAACCTGGATGCTACAGAAGAACAACTGGATTTTCCAACGATATACGGCAGCAGCAAAAATGGCTGGATGAACACATCGCTGACACAAACGGAAAACATTTTTCCTTTGATGGATGCGATACTTGAATTTGTACCGGAGCCAAAAGTAAATGAAGGTCCGACACAAATGCAGATCACGTCACTCGATTATTCTTCTTTCCTCGGAAGGATTGCGGTGGGTAAAGTGGCCCGGGGCAGTATTAAAGAAAACCAGCAGATCGCTTTGATGCAGGCTGACGGCACCGTTAAAAAAATGAAGGTGAAAGAACTCTATGTGTTTGAGGGCATGGGTAAAAAGAAAGCAACAGAAGTTTTTGCCGGTGATATTTGTGCAGTAGTAGGCCTGGAGAATTTTAATATCGGCGATACCATTTCTGATGTGGAAGTGCAGGAAGCATTACCCGTGATCAGTGTGGATGAACCAACGATGAGTATGCTGTTTGGTATCAACAACTCTCCTTTCTTTGGTAAAGAAGGTAAGTTTGTAACCAGCCGCCACTTGCGTGACAGGTTGATGAAAGAAACAGAAAAAAACCTGGCGCTGAAAGTTGAAGACAGCGACAGTGCAGATAGCTTTAATGTATATGGCCGTGGTATTCTTCACTTAGGTATCCTGGTTGAAACCATGCGCAGGGAAGGATTTGAATTAACCATTGGACAACCACAGGTATTGGTAAAACAAATCAATGGCGTTAAACATGAGCCCTATGAAGTGTTGGTGGTAGATGTGCCTTCTGAATACAGCGGTAAAGTAATTGACCTGGTAACACAGAAGAAAGGAGAAATGCTGGTGATGGAAACCAAGGGTGAAATGCAGCATTTGGAATTTGATATTCCTTCAAGAGGTTTGATCGGATTAAGAAGTAACATGCTGACGAATACTGCCGGTGAAGCTGTAATGGCCCATCGTTTTGCAGAATACAGGCCGTGGAAAGGTTCTATACCCGGCCGTAACAATGGAGTGTTGTTAAGCAAAACAACAGAAAAAACAACTGCTTATTCTATTGATAAATTGCAGGACAGGGGAAGGTTTTTTGTAGATCCGGGAGATGATGTGTACGCAGGCCAGATCATTGCTGAGCACATTAAGCCAGGAGATTTGGTAGTGAATGCAACGGAAGCAAAAAAATTGACCAACCACCGTGCCAGCGGATCGGATGATGCCAGCAAAGCAGCCCCAAAAATTATGATGACGCTGGAAGAATGTATGGAGTACATTCAGCAGGACGAGTGCATTGAAGTAACGCCAAAGAGTGTTCGCTTACGTAAAGTGATTTTGAATGAAGACGACAGGAAAAGAGTGCAGAAGCAAATGAATACGGAAGCAGTGTAAGCTGTAATTATATAATTGTAAAAAGCCTCTCCAACCGGAGAGGCTTTTGTTTTGTTAGCCAGTTTCTTCTAATAATTCACCACTCTCACATTGCCATCCACCCTCAGTTTCTTCCCTGGCCGCACGACGAGCCTGCCGCCGGTTCTTATTTTTAAAGGAACGGTCAATACACATTCTCCACTACCAGCAGGATCAATAATTATCTCGTCATACAAAGGAATATTGTACGGCGGAATATTGTTATTCTGCCAGTTGGAAGGCTGGGTAAAATCTCCATTGCCGGTAAATGTGTATACAGCTTGTGTGTCGTC
>JAKQJG010000118.1 GCA_029561305.1 Bacteroidota bacterium
GATCTACCGCCTGCTAACGGAGAAGCACAACCGATGAAGTTTGGGGCCAAAGATGTAGCAGACCTGAGCTGGAGAAATTTGCTGGATGCTTACAGTTGCACCGAATGCGGACGCTGCAGCGCTGCCTGCCCTGCTACTCAAACAGGCAAACTGCTTAGCCCCCGTAAAATAATGATGGATACGAGGGACCGGCTGGAAGAAGTGGGCAAGAATATTACCGCCAACGGAAGTTTTAAAGAGGATGGGAAAACACTGCTGCACAATTATATTTCTGTAGAAGAATTACGGGCCTGCACCACCTGCAATGCCTGCGTGGAAGAATGCCCCGTTAGCATCAGTCCACTGGATATCATTCTGCAGCTCCGCCGGTCATTGGTAATGGAAGACAGTAATGCACCGCAGGAATGGAATGCGATGTTTGGGAATATCGAAAACAATTTTGCTCCCTGGAAATTCAGCCCCGATGAGCGGGATAAATGGGTGCAGGAGCTGTAAAACAGGTTGCACGAAGAGGCGCAGAGACCGCAGAGTGGACAGCATGTTTTCTTTTTACATCGAAAACATTCAGTTCTTTTAGTGTACATCAATTCATGTTTCCGTCATTTTAAAGTTATATTTTATGAAAACAGTTATTGTTACCGGGGCGGGAGGAAATCTTGGACAAGCCGTAGTGAAAAAATTTATTGCTGAAGGATGCCGGGTAATTGGAACCGTAACTAAAAAAAGTAACAATATCACCGAACCTGAGCTCTCTTATGAAGCACATGCAGTCAACCTTACAGACGATAAGGAAACCCAGCAATTTGTAGAAAAAGTAATTTCAAATTACCATACGATAGATGTGGCGGTACTCACCGTTGGTGGTTTTGCCACAGGTACCATAAAAGAAACAACTGCCACAGACCTGCTGCAACAATATCATCTGAATTTTGAAACAGCTTTTAATGCAGCCAGACCCATCTTTCTGCAAATGCTGCAACAAAAAACAGGAACGATATTTTTGATCGGCTCTAAGCCAGGCCTAAGCAGTTTGCATAGTAATGGAGTGCTGGCTTACAGCCTGTCCAAATCCTTGTTGTTCCGGCTCGCTGAATTAATGAATGAAGAAGCAAAGGGTACCCCTGTATGTACGGTAGTGGTGGTACCGGACACAATTGATACGCCTCAAAACAGGCAAGCGATGCCAAACGCTGATATCGCTGGCTGGGTTACGCCGGAAACCATTGCAACAGCTATATATAATTATACTACTGATGATGCTGCCATAATAAAAGAACCAGTTATAAAAGTGTACAGCAATCCCTAACCCAGCCAATTTTTTACCCCATGTTTACAATCCAAATTTTATACCCCTATATATAGTTTACGCCCTTTCTAAAAAATCTTTTTCCATTGTTGTAAGGTACTTCTAAAGCCTGCGTATTACCCTTAAAACAATGCAAATGAAAAAGATTTTCTTAATGGTTACCATCTGCTGCCTCGCCTTCGCAGCTTTAACAGCACAGGAACCGCTTCGCAAAAAACATTTCAACCTCGAAAAAGGAATCGCCATACAAGGCTACGACCCCGTAGCTTATTTCACCAAAAACAAAGCGGCAAAAGGAAAGAAAGAATTCGCCATCATACACCAGGGTGCAACTTATTATTTTTCAACAGCAGAAAATAAAGAACTCTTTAAAAACAACCCTTCTAAATACGAACCGGAATATGGCGGCTGGTGTGCGTATGCGATGGGCGCTAAAGGCGAAAAGGTGGAAGTTGATCCGGAAACTTTTACCATCATCAACGGCAAACTCTTCCTGTTTTACAATGCCTATTTCAATAACACATTAAAAGACTGGAAAAAAGATGAAGCCAACCTGCATAAGAAAGCAGATGCCAACTGGACAAAAATTTACCACTAATAAAAACTACAACATGTCATTTAATTTTTCCAGCATCGGAACATGGATTTTAAGACTAACCGCAGCCAATATCATGCTCCAAACACTTTACTTCAAATTTAGTGGCGCAGCAGAATCAGTTTATATTTTTTCACAGCTTGGTTTGGAACCTTATGGCAGGATTGGCATTGCAGTAATGGAATTGCTTGCATCCATCCTTATACTTTGGCCCAAAACTACCGTGTATGGTGCAGTGCTGGCAATGGGCTTAATGGCCGGGGCATTATTCTCTCACTTAACCAAACTGGGTATTGAAGTGCAGGGCGACGGCGGTCTTTTATTTATCTATGCATTGCTTGTCTTTGTTTCTGCTGCCATACTTGTTTTTGTGTACAGGCATCAATTGTATCAAACACTGCGTATTAATCCAAAATACAGAATATGAAAAAAATCATTTTATTGGTCCTTGTTGTAATCTCAGGCTACTCAGGTTTTTCGCAAAACAAAACTCCGGGCAAAATAAACAGGTTTACAGACCTGACAGTCGCAGCAGGTTCGGGAAGAGGCACCGCAGCATTTTCGTATGTACATAACTGGGAGCTGGGTAAAAAACAAAAATGGGAAGCTGGATTTGGTGCAAGGCTTACCAGCTACTTCGGCAGCAAACAGGAACACACTACCGCACCGGCAAGACTGGCAAGAGGCACTACCGTTCCATTTGCAGTGGTATTTGCCCCGCAAAAATCAGAGAATTGGGATACCCTCACGGTTCAGCGGCCCTGGTCAAATGCCCTAAACTTATCGGTGAACTTTGGCTACAATTTTACTGACCAATGGAGTGCAGGTTTTAATATTGACCTGGCAGGTTTTACCCTGGGAAGAAAAACAGCTGCCATCCTTACCAGTAATGGTATCACTACAACCGAACCTGCGGCAAAGCCATCCGCTTTTAACCTGCTGCTTACCGGCGACCTGGATCATGGCAGCCTCAATTCGGAATTTTTTCTCAAATACAAACTCAACAGCCGCTGGGGTATCCGTGCTGTTTACCAGTTTTATTTCAGTGAATATAAAACAGCTACTGCAAAACAGGTTGCTCCTGATGGCACCCTAGTAACCAGGTTCAGGCAAAAAGGAAACAACCTGGGTGCAGGACTCGCTTATCATTTTTAAAACCAAAAAATCAACGTATATGAAAAAACTATTGACATGGTCAATACCGCTACTGGTATTATTTACAGCCTGTAAAAAAGAAAAAACAAATACCTCAGTAGTGTCGATGGATCCGGTTGACACTACTGCTCAACTGGCATACAGGTCAGTTTTTACCGATGGACCTTATGGCACCACCATGGGGGTAGCCAAGATCTTTAAAAAGAACAATAACTACAGTTTGGTGTTAGACAGTTTTAGCGTGAACTCCGGTCCGGATCTGCATGTATATCTTTCCAAAGAAAGACAGCCTGTTAATTTTATTGACCTGGGCGTGCTGCGTAACACCAATGGCACCCAGGTGTATACTATCAGTGGCATGCCTGACTTCATGGAATATAAATTTGCGCTGATACATTGCCAGGCATTTGACCACCTTTTTGGAAGCGCCAACTTTTATTAAAGATGAAAAACTTATTGTTTATATTGCTGCTGGTTGCAGCCGTTTTAAATGTGAAAGCACAGGAATATGTACCATCGGATGGAGGTTCAGAGGTGAAATTCAGCATAAAAAATTTTGGGTTGAACGTTACCGGTAGTTTCAAAGGATTAAAAGGCGCTATAAAATTTTTACCGGGTAACCCTGCTGCTTCTTCCATAAATGTAACGGTGGATGCTGCAACAGTGAATACGGGTAACAATGCAAGAGACAAACACCTGGTAAAGGAAGAATACTTTGACGCAGCCAGTTATCCAACGCTGAAATTTGTGTCTGTAAATATCACCGGGAAAGACGGAACCTATACAGTAGAGGGAAACCTTACAATAAAGGGAGTTACGAAAAGAATTTCTTTTCCATTCACAGCCACGGCCATTACAAATGGATACCAGCTGCAAGGTCAGTTTAAATTGAACAGGAAAGATTTTAAAGTGGGAGGCAACAGCTGGGTTTTATCAGATGGCCTTACAGTATCATTAAACATAGCTGCCCTAAAGTAATAAAAAATGAATAAGGAAATAATACAGCTCAAAAATACAATCACCAATATATTTGGCCAGTTGCAGGCTGTATTGCAGCAACTGCCGGATGAAGAATTTGAAAAAAAAGGTCCCCTGCTGCTGAATGCCAGTATCGGTCAGCATGTACGGCATATCATTGAATTGTTTACTGAGCTTGCAATTGGATATGCACCCGGCATGGTGAATTATGAGAACAGGAAAAGAGATCACAACATTGAAACAAACAGGCAACTGGCATTGCAAAAACTGGAAGAGATTATTGCTGACCTGGAAAAAGAAAACAAAGAGCTGCAGTTGCAAGCCAGTTTCAGTAACGATGTGGATGAACCCCTGTTGATACAATCCAATTATTACCGGGAGCTGGCCTACAATATTGAGCACAGCATTCATCACATGGCATTGATAAGGATTGGTATCAATGCCATGCGTACACTGGAAATGGATGATAGTTTTGGTGTAGCGTCTGCCACCGTTAAATACCGCAACACATGTGTACAGTAACCTATATCCCCTACAAACGCGGCTGCTATCTTACCTCCAGCAGGGATGAAAGTATGCAGCGGCCCAACGCAATGCCGCCCGATATGCATACGTACAATGGTACCGGTGTAGTATATCCCAAAGATGCCAAAGCAAACGGAAGCTGGATCGCTTTTACACAAAATGGCAATGCAGCGGTTTTATTAAACGGCGGTTTTGAAAAACATACTCCTTCACCACCCTATCGTAAAAGCCGTGGCCTTGTTTTTCTTGATATTATTTCGCATGCACAGCCAGAGTTTAGTTTCCTCGGCATGAATCTCCATAATATTGAACCCTTTACCTTTATCCTGTTTGCAGGTGGATTTTTATATGAAGCCAGGTGGGATGGAGAACAAAAATATTTTATCCAGCTGGATGAAAAGACCACCCATATCTGGAGCAGTGTTACTTTGTATACGCCAGCGGTGATCAGTAAACGAAAACAATGGTTTGATCAATGGCTGGCACAAAACCCGGCTCCCTCTGCCGCAGGTGTTTTTGACTTTCATCGTTTTGCAGGTGAAGGTGACAGCAGCAACGATGTATTGATGAACCGGAACAATGAAATGCTTACGATCAGCATTACCGGTATCGATATTTGCATGGACGCTGCCACCATGCAGCATTTCGACCTTAAAGAAAACAAACACTTCCTCAAATCGGTGCGGCTGGAAACCGTGGTTGCCTAATATCAAAGCATGCTGAAAAAACTGCAGACCAAAACCTGGTTTATCAAATTTTTTAACTGGGAGTACTGGCCGTTTAATGTCGTTTACGGTCCGATATATTTCTACTGGATATGGCTGATGATCAGATCAAGAGCTGTTTTCTTTTTTAATACATCCAATCCTGCTATCAGTAATGGCGGCTTTTTAATGGAAAGCAAAAAGGATATCTACGACCTGTTACCAGAACAATACTATCCATCCACACTCCTTTTTCAGCCAGGCAGTACAGCTGCTGTTGTACTGCAGGAAATGAATAAAAAAAACATATCCTTTCCCGTGATCGCCAAACCCGATATTGGTATGAGGGGTTTGCTGGTGCAAAAATTACATTCAGAAAAAGAACTGGCGAATTATATCAGCAGCACCAAAGTAAATTTTTTAGTGCAGGATTATATTGACTATGAAAATGAAGCCGGCATATTCTATTACCGTTACCCCGGTGAAGCGAAAGGAAATATCTCCGGCATAGTTGGCAAAGAACTTTTAACCCTGGTGGGTGACGGTGCATCTTCTATAGAAACGCTGCTGATGAAAGACCAGCGTTTTATTTTACAATTGCCGGTACTGAAAGAAACACACGCTGATACTATAAAAACAATTTTGCAAAAAGATGAAAGGCATGTATTGGTTCCTTATGGTAATCATTGCCGCGGTTCAAAATTTATTGACATCAGTGATTTAATTGATGAACCATTGGTGGATACTATTGATATGATTTGCCAGCAGGTACCGGAATTTTATTATGGAAGAATGGATATCCGGTACAATACCTGGGAAGAACTAAAGCAGGGAAAAAACTTTTCCATCATCGAACTCAATGGTGCCGGCAGCGAGCCAACCCATATGTACGATCCAAAACACTCCATCTTTTTTGCCTGGAAAGAAATTATACGGCACTGGAATATCTTATATAAAATCAGCCAGCTCAATCACCAACGCAAAAAATTGCCCTACATGAATTTTTCTGACGGCATCAAAATGCTGAAAGAAAATGCTGCCTATGTAAAGACGATCAGTATCAATTTAAAGCAAACCGTTTAGCTCAGTTATTCAACTTTTTATCCACATACCGTAGAATTACGGTAAAATTTGTGCTATTACTCTACCATATCTATAGATTTTCCCTTTAACTTTAGTTATCGCTTATACCTCCCGGCTACAAGAAGAAACTGCCCTCCATTTATTAACGTCAAAAAAAAGAGACTATGCAAAACAAATCTGCTATTCTTAGTTCACTTGTTTTAGGTGTATTGCTGATTGCATTCGCCTTGTTTCTTACATGGCAGTATGGTGAAGTACAAACCTTTACTATTACTTCTGTGGCCTGCATTATTGCAGGTGGTATTTGTATTGTATTGTCGGGTATTGGATACTTAAAATCCGGGGATAAGGAAGACTATTTTCATGTTGAGTAAATCCTTCTTTCATAAATAGCAATCTCATTTCGTTTGCTTATTTGCAATAAGCAACTATTTCCTTATGTCGTCACCATTCTTTGCAAATGATAATGAACGCTTAACTCTTATGTTGCACGCTTTTCAATAAAACTCCTTTTATAAATTATATGAAAATTCAGCTTCCCCGCCAAAGCTGACCCTGTGCGACCAGGTGATGGTTAAAAAAGCAGCAGTATTCACAGGTAATAAAATAACCTTGTCTCATTCATCCAGCCCTCCATCAGCTTTTATAAACTGGCAAGAATTATATCCTTCTTTTCAGCAAGGATTTTTTAACTTGGCAGCTGTTAATGATCATTCATTTCAACAGTTTCTCCAGCTATGTATACAATATCAAAACAGTTTTGCATCGTATCCTGCTTTATACTCTTTGTATTTCCGTTAGTTGCTCAAAGACAGCACATCAATTTTGACGATAACTGGAAATTCTCTTTTGGTCATGCTGCCAATCCTGAAAAAGATTTTAATTACGGACTCCGCACCATATTTTCTAAAAGCGGTGGTGCTGCAGGAACTGCCATCGATCCAAAATTTAAAGACAGCAGTTGGCGTACCCTTGACCTGCCGCATGACTGGGCGGTGGAATTACCCTTTGTAAATGTGAAAAGCTTTGAAGTGGAAAGTCATGGTTACAAACCTGTAGGTGGACTGTTTCCAGAAACAAGTATTGGCTGGTACCGCAAACATTTTACCGTGGCAGCGAAAGATTCCGGCCAGCGTTTTCAGTTACAGTTTGATGGCGTGTTCAGGGATGCACAGTTCTGGATCAATGGTTTTTATATGGGGAATAATAAAAGTGGCTACACCGGGGTAAATTATGATGTAACGGACTTTATCAATTTTGAAAAAGAAAATGTGATCGTGGTAAGAGTTGACGCTACGCAATACGAAGGATGGTTTTATGAGGGCGCCGGCATGTACAGGCATGTATGGATGAATATTTATCCAACAGCACATATCAATACGGATGGCGTTTTTGCCTATGCTTCCATCAATAATAATAAAGCATTGTTATCTGTTGAAACAACTATCAGTAACGACTATGGTAAATGGAATGAAGCACTTACTGTAAGCAACCAATTGATCGACAAAAAGGGCAATGTGGTGGCTGCTACAAAAGAGCAGGCAATAACCTTCAATGATGGACAACAACAAACAGTCAAACAAACCATTAATGTAACTGCACCGGCACTCTGGTCATTAGACGACCCTTACCTGTATCGTGTAGTAACGCAATTAAAAAGCAATGGAAAAATTATTGATGACAACAGCCTGCGTTTTGGTTTCAGAACCATCGAAATAAAAAAAGACGGCGTATTCCTCAATGGCAAATACATCAAAATTTATGGTACCAACAACCACCAGGATCATGCAGGTGTGGGAGCTGCTTTACCCGATTACCTGCAGCATTACCGGATCAGGCTGTTAAAAAATATGGGTTGCAACGCCTACCGCACCAGCCATCATGCACCTACGACAGAATTGCTGGATGCCTGCGACAGCCTGGGTATGCTGGTGATGGATGAACAACGTTTACTCAACAGCAGCGAAGAATATACCAGCCAGTTTAAAAGAATTATTTTAAGAGACCGCAATCATCCCTCTGTATTTATGTGGAGTATTGGCAACGAAGAAGGATGGATACACAGCAACTCTTTTGGCAAGCGCATCGCACAAACATTTATTGCCTTACAACAACAATTGGATCCCACACGTACCTGTACCTATGCTGCTGATCTTGGCAATGTGTACAATGGCGTAAACGAAGTGATTCCCGTGAGAAGTTTTAATTACCGCCAGTATGCAGTAGCAGACTATCACCGTGATCATCCTGATCAACCCATCCTTGGAACAGAGATGGGCAGCACTGTTACCACCCGTGGTGAATATGACAGGGATACCATCCGTGGTTACCTGCCCGACCATGATAGTACTGCACCCTGGTGGGCCAGCAAGGCAGAAACATGGTGGACACTGGCGGCAGAGAACAAGTTTTGGCTCGGCGGATTTATATGGACCGGCTTTGATTACCGTGGTGAACCCACGCCTTTTAGCTGGCCCAATATCAATTCGCATTTTGGTGTGATGGATGTATGCGGCTTTCCAAAAAATTTATACTACTACTATCAAAGCTGGTGGACGGATAAAGATGTGTTGAATCTATCACCACATTGGAACTGGCCTGTAAAATGGGGACAGCCAGCCAAACAAGTGGATGTATGGGTCAACAGCAATGCCGATAATGTAGAACTGTTTTTAAATGGAAAAACATTGGGCAAAAAAGATATGCCACGCAATGGGCACTTACAGTGGACAGTTAGTTATGCTCCCGGTAAACTGGAAGCCATTGCTTATAAACGTGGAAAGAAATTAACTGCCAAAGTAGAAACCACCGGTGCTCCTGCAGAAATCGTAGTAACACCTTACAAAACCACCATGATGGCAGATGGCAAAGATGTAACGGTATTAAACATCAGCATCATCGACAGGGAAGGAAGAGAAGTGCCCAATGCCAATAACATGATACGGTTTAACATCAGCGGCCCGGGAAAGATCATCGGGGTCGGCAATGGTGATCCCAGCAGTCATGAGCCGGATAAATGTGTGGACGGCGCCTGGCAACGCAGTGCGTTCAATGGTAAATGCCAGGTGATATTGCAAGGCACTGCAACACCCGGAACCATTCACTTTGAAGCAATAGCTCCTTCGATGGAGGCCGGTAGTACGGATATCGTCACTGTGTCGCCAGCATCCGTTGCAAGTATTACCGTAGATAAAAAATATGCACTCACCGGCGCAGCCACCAAGGCACAACATTCTACCAAAATGTTGGGTGCTGATATTTCTTTTTTACCTGAGCTGGAAAAGAAGGGAATTAAATTCAGTGATAACGGTGTTGAAAACGATGCGATAGAAATTATGAAAGCACACGGATTCAATTATATCCGTCTCCGCATCTTTAATGACCCTGCTCACGACAGCGGTTACTCGCCCGGCAAAGGATTTTGTGACCTGGAACATACCAAGGCCATGGCTAAACGGGTGAAAGCAGCCGGCATGAAATTCTTACTGGACTTTCATTACAGTGATTACTGGGCTGATCCCGGTCATGAATACAAACCAGCCGCCTGGAAAGGAATGCATTTTGAACAAATGAAAAAAGCCCTGTATGATTATACCCTGCAGGTGATGACCGAATTAAAACAACAAGGCACTTCACCTGATATGGTACAGGTTGGCAATGAGATCAATCACGGTATGGTGTGGCCCGAAGGCAGTATCAGCAGCTTGGATTCACTGGCCCAATTGATCAACGCCGGTATTGCAGCCGTAAAAGCGGTGGAGCCTGCTACCATCATCATGTTGCATGTAGCCCTCGGCGGACAAAATGATGAAACCGTTTTCTTTTATGATAA
>JAKQJG010000138.1 GCA_029561305.1 Bacteroidota bacterium
CGGATAGGGCAGGTTGATTGGCCCACCAGCCTGAACTGAAAACCCCGAGATAAGAAAATTTATCGGTGTTCTTAATGCCGGCGTATAAAGTTTGCAAACCACCCATTGATAAACCTGCCAAAGCCCGTTTATTTGGTTCGGTTGCAACACGGTAATTTGTTTCTATAAATGGAATGACAGACTGGAGTAATTCATTTTCAAACATGCGGAGTGATTGTTCTCCAAAACCTGCAAAGCCTCCACTACCAAGATTGCCATCCATCATTACCACCAGCATCGGGGAAGTTTTTTTTGCTGCAATTAAATTATCAATTATCAGATCCGTTTTGCCTTGTGTGGCCCAGCCTGTTTGGTCTTCGCCACCGCCATGTAAAATGTACAATACTGGATATTTTTCTTCCTGCCTTGCATCATAACCAGGTGGGGTATATAGATACAGTTGCCTCCAGGAGTTGGTTACTTTAGAAAAATATTTTTTAATCCGTATGTCACCATGCGGTACATCCTTTAATGCATAATAGTCGCCACCAGCGAATGGGATTTCTATGCCGCTGGCCATGCGGCCCATACCATAAAATGTTTGGCTGGCCGGATCAGCCACCGCCACATCATCTATCAGCAATGAATAATAGTGAAAGCCTTCGCTGATGGAGTCTGTCGTTACAGTCCATATACCAGCAGTGTCTTTGACCATATCATATTTTTTGCCAAGGTCAACCTGTACCTTCTTTGCGTTGGGTGCTTTGGTGCTAAAGATGACACGGTTGTCAGTCAATATTTGAGGGTACGCTCCATTCCTGATATTGGTGGCAGCAGGTGCACCAGCAACAGGGTACTTTGAAAAAGCAGATTGATCAACCGGTTTAAAAATTAATTGGGAAAACATGTACAAGCCATTCTTCCATACTTTGAAATCATGTACACCGGGTTCTATAAAATAAATATGCGGAATATTATTTTGTTGCAGATAATCATGCGTTCTTTTACTAAAATCTATAAGCCAATCGCTGGCACCACAGGAAATGAACAATAGTTTTATTTTTTCTTTCGCTGCTGTAACATCAGGAATCAGTTTGGCAGGTGGCTTTGTGTTAGGTGCAGACGAGAAGCCACCGATCCACGCAAATTTGTCGAGGTTGCCCAAACCAAAATTTAAAGACTGGCCGCCGCCCATGGAAAGCCCTGCAATAGCCCGATGCTCCCTGTCAGTTAACACTGCATATTTTTTTTCAACAAAAGGAACCAGGTCATTCAACAGGTCTTTTTCAAAGTTGGCAAAGGCCTGCACTTTATCGCTATCAAAAATATTCCCTGTGGCCCGGTCATCTTTCATCGCCCTGCCGTTGGGCATCACTACGATCATGGGTTGCAGTTTTCCATCTGCATACAGGTTGTCGAGAATTATTTGTGGTTGTGCGCCATTGAGCCATTCCTTTTCATCACCTCCAATGCCATGCAAAAGATACAGCACCGGGTATTTATTTTTTTTAGAATACCCCGGAGGCGTATACACTAAAGCTTTTCTTTTATTGCCAACTGTTTTTGATTGATAGGTTATACTATCAAGGTTGCCATGGGGAATGTTTTCACGAAGTACATCAAAACCCGGTGATGCAGGTTTAACCGCTTCTTGTGCATAGGAGGATACCTGTACAAGCAGTGAAGCAGCAATAGCAAAAAGTATTTTTTTCATATTAATGATTATTTACGCAGTAGTTTTTTAAGAATGTTCTTTCTTGTTTTATAAGCATGCATCATCCGAAAAAACACAGCTGGCTGAATAGATTTGTGACACTACCAGGCAACATGTTTTTATTTAAATAATAATGGCGCTAATTCTTTTAAACTTCTGCGCCAGGTAAGAAATTCGTGTGCTGTATTTTCAGAGATATAGGAAACAACATTGAACCCTTCTTTCTTTAAAGCAGCAGTGGCATCTTTTATTCTATCCGGACTTTCCTTACTGCCGCAACTAAGAAAGATCAGTTTAAGTTTAGAATGATTCTTTATCTCTTCAGGCGTGTAAATTCCGCCGCTTAGCAATGCATAGTAAGAAAACACGTCGGGTTTGTTGAGTGTGATGGTATGTGTTTCCATCCCGCCCATGGAAAGGCCCGCCATCGCACGGTGCGATTGTTTGGCAATGGTGCGGAAATTGGCATCTACATAAGGGATCAGTTCATCAGTCAGTACTGTTTGAAAAGTATCCATTTTAAATTCCCTGATCTTGCCCCATCTCGCCGTATTAGTCATACCATAAGTCATAACGATAATGAATGGCTCAATTTTTCCCTCAGCGATCATATTGTCCATAATCAGGTTCGCATGCCCCTGGTTGCTCCAGGCAGTTTCATCTTCGCCCCAACCATGTTGCAGGTAAAGAACAGGATAGTTTTTCTTATTGTCATTTTGATAGCCCGGTGGTGTATATACAAAAGCTCTACGGGATGTATTGGTACTGGGTGATGGAAACAATACCTGCTGCACATGGCCATGCGGCACATTTTTCAAAGCATAAAAATCCTGGTCATGAGCTGGTATCTCAATGCCACTTTCCCACCGGATAGAGCCATAAAAATTCAACGCACCCGGGTCATTAAATTTTCCGCCGTCCACATTTACATTGTAGTAGTGAAAACCTTCATCCATCGGGCCTTCGGTAGTACCCATCCAGCTGCTGTCTGCCTGTTGCTTCAGCCGGGTGCCGCCCCTGCCACCAAGACCAAGGCTCACTTTTACACTATCGGCCGAAGGCGCAATAATTTTAAATCTTGCATACCCCTGCGAATTAACCATCGGGTATAATTGCCCGGGTTGATTGAGTTCAGAAGGCTTAAAATCTTCTATGATGGCAGGCGCTGTGTTTTGGGCGCAGCAGGTAACGGAGGATACCAAAATTGCCATTGCCATTGCGAAAGGTTTAATATTCATTTTTATTGTTTTTATTAAATAGAGAAAATCAGATATATTGATTTTGCACAGCTTTGCTGATTGTTTATTATGAAAAGATGCTAAGCGGTACATAAATATTCATTTACTTTTTTGTGAAGCATTTTATAAATACAAAATCAATGCAGGCAGTTGAAGGGCTGTTTTGCAACCAGCATAAGCAGCGAGGCAGTTTATGATGGGGCAGGCAAGTTCTTTTCAAGGTTTACTGAATGTAAACCGTACAAGTTAAACCGGCCTTTCATCTTAAACTACCAAAAAACCACAGCGGAGGATATTACACAAGTCCGCCAGGATTTGCTTGTTGCTTATTTTGATCATAAAGAAATTCAATTCATTTTTCTATATAATGGTCATGTTTTATTTAAACAATTCCTGCAAGCTTGTTGCCAGGAACTTTTTACAATTCATCCAGGTATGGCCTCCATCAACAATGTACGGTTTCACCTTGATGTTTTTTTCTTTGAACATCGCCATGTTTTTTTGTACGCTTTCATACAAGAAATCTTCTGTGCCTACACTGATTGTAAACAGTTTTACTGCTTTATTTAGTTTCTCTGCATCAGGTGACCAGTTGGTAAAATTTGTTTTAAACTCTTCCGTAGCAGTATAAGGTGCATAAGAGCAGATGTACCCAAACTTGTCTGTATTGGTTAAGCCAATATTCAGTGTTTGGCCGCCTCCCACAGAAAAGCCTGCCACGGCACGGGATGCAGCCTTTTTTACTACAGGATAATTGTTTTCAATAAATGGGATAATATCGTTGATCACATCCTTTGTAAAATCGGGCATGGGCTTTGGCCGCACATTACCATAGGGCATCACAATGATCATGGGTACCGCTTTGCCTTGTGCAATCAAGTTATCAGCAATGAAATTGGCATGGCCCACTTTGGTCCATGTTTCTTCTGTGTCTGAGCCTCCATGAATTAAATACAACACTGGATATTTCCTTTTTTCGGTGTTTTTAAAACCTGGCGGAGTATACACAAGCAATTGTCGTGTGCTGCCCAATGTGGAGGATTGGTAGTAACGGTAATGAATAGCGCCGTGTGGGACATTTTGCATTGAATGAACTAATGGAATGTCACCGGGTATGTCAACAATACTTCGTTTAAAGCGTTCGTTGGCAAAAATATAGGTGTTATTGGGATCAGCCAGCGATACCGAGTCAACCATAAAACTATAAGGGTAAATATCCGGCTGTACCGGCGGAACAGTTACACTCCATATACCCGATGTATCCTTTACCAATGGTACCGGTGCTTGTAAAAATTCACCATTCAGCATTACCTGTTGAGCCGTACGGGAAAAATACCGGAACGTAATGCTGTGATCCGGATGTACATCAGGCGAACTGATAGCGGGTGGCCGTTGGGCATTTGCTGAAAATGATGCTGCCAGGAATAGTATAAGTGTATGGAAGGTTTGTTTCACGTTATTGTGTTTTTATTGAAAGAGTAATACCGCGGTACTGGCTACATAATTTTTTACATTCATCCAGGTATGTCCGCCGCCGGTGATCATACTTTTATACTGCACATTTTTCGCTTTCAGAAAATCGAGGAACTCAACCGTTTGTTTATATAAAAAATCTTCGTTGCCTACGCTAACCCAAAGCATTTTCAATTGCTGGTTTGTTTTTGCCGGATCCTCGTATATATGTTTAAAATTGCTCTCCATTTCAGGCGTGGACAGGTAAGCGCTGTAACAGCAGATCCAAGAAAATTTATCCATATTGCCAAAGGCAGTTCGCAATGTTTGTCCGCCTCCTCTTGAAAAACCCCCGATAGCACGGTTGTCACGGTTGTCGATAGTGCGGTATTTATTGTCAACAAAAGGAATTAATCTGGTTACCAGGTCGGTCTCAAATGCTTTAGCCCGGTTCATGGCGTCTGCCCCTTCACGTGAGATCAGGTCTGCCGGTTTACTGCCGCCGGTTTGTTCCGCAATTCTTGCCGCAATATTTCCATACGGCATCACCACGATCATGGGTTTGGCTTTGCCTGCTGCAATAAGGTTATCCATAATCAGGTTGGTACGGCCTACTTTAAAAAAAGTTTCTTCTGTGTCGGTGGTGCCGCTGATAAGATAAAATACAGGGTAGTTTTCTTTTCTGTTTTTGTCATAGCCCGGCGGTGTATAGATCACAGCGGTGCCTGTGGTGCCCTCCACGGAAGGATAGTATTCATACGTAACAGCACCGTGCGGCACATTTGTCATGGCATGCACCAGTGGTGTATCTGCTGGTACATCCACCAGGCTGGCTTTAAACCTTTCGTTTGGGAAAAAAGCAACATTTGCCGGGTCCATTACATTGATTCCATCTACCTGGAAACTGTAGGGGTAAATATCCGGTGGCACAGGGCCGGTGGTAACACTCCAGATCCCCTGGGTATCTTTTGCCATTACTACAGCTGCTTTTAAAAACTGCCCACTCAGTTTTACTTCTTTTGCTGTTGGTGCCAGGTAACGGAATGTTACTGTTTTATCTGCATTCACCTGTGGTGAAACAATAAATGGACCTCTCGGCGGCTGGGCAATACCGACGATAGCAATGCATAGCATTGCAAAAAATAATACCGAAGCTGTAATTGGTTTCTTGATCATGATAATACAGTTTGACAGATCATCTTTATTTAAATAATTTTTGAGCAATCGTTGCCAGGTATAGTTTACAATTCATCCAGGTGTGTCCGCCATCAGAAATAAAAGTTTCGTGCCTGATCTTTTTATCATCCAGCAGTTTTAAGTAGTCGGCGATTACCGGGTATAAACCATCTTCCTTGCCTACGCCGATCCAGAAAAGTTTTAGCCGTTCATTTGTTTTGGATGCATCCTCGAATGCGACAGCATTATTGCGGTCAAATTCTTCTTTTAACATGCCAGGTGCAAAGCCGCATACCCAACTGAACTTGTCGGGATTATTCAGACCAAAATAAAGACTGGTACCGCCTCCGCCAGAGAAGCCTGCAATAGCCCGGTGTTCTTTGTCATTGATCGTTCTGTAATTCTTTTCAACAAAGGGCAACAGGTTATTAAAAAAATCTTTTTTAAACTCCTGGAGATTTTCCCAATTTCTTAAACTGCCTGAAGATTTGCTGATAACGGGATAGGCACGACCGTAAGGCATCACTATTATCATGGGAGTAGCCTTTGACTGTGCAACCAGGTTATCAAGAATGATATTGGCACGACCCACTTTTGTCCATGTTTCTTCCACATCGGTGGTTCCATGCAGCAGGTACAATACCGGGTATTTTTTTGCATTATCTTTTTCATAACCAGGTGGCGTGTAGATCATTACTGGTCTTGCGCCCAATTCAGGAGAATAATAGATATGAGAAGAAACGGTACCATGCGGAACGTTTTGCACCGTATGTATCAATGGGGTGCTGCCGGTTATCTCTACCAGGCTGTTTTGAAATCCTTCGTTGGGAAACAAGTACTGATTTTTTGGATCCGCTACGGTAATCCCATCGGCAATAAAAGCATAAGGATACATGTCCGGTTTAGCAGGTTCTGTTGTTATGCTCCACACACCGGCGCTGTCTTTTGACATGGGGGCTGGTGATTTAAGAAATTGTGCATTCAGCTTTACTTCCTTTGCTGCCGGTGCATACAACTTAAAGGTCACTGAATTATCAGGGTTCACTTTGGGTGACTCAAACTGTGGTTGCCTTGCAGGTTGAGCTTTCACTGCAGTTGATATTACCGGCAGCAACATTAACACTGTTATCATTCTAATAAACGTTGTTCTCATACGCCTGCAGTTTTTTATGGTGATAATTATTTTATTATGAATGAATAAACCTGCCCCGCTTTTGTTGGAACATCATATATAAATGTTTCTTTCAACCGGGGCAGACTGATCACTGCTTTTTCCGAGACCAGGGGTGCAGCCGTATTTCCAGTTTGATAAAAAGGATTACGGTTTTCACCTGTTGCTTTTTTCAATGAGGCCCCGTTCATTAATTTCATTTCATTGGGAATTCTCAACCGCAGGTTGCCGCCAATAGTAGATTTGAAAACAACTTTCACCACCTTGCCATCTTTCCATTCCATAGTAATTAACTCGAATCCGCCTCTTGCTCTCAGGCCTGAAACTTTGCCTGCTGTAAGCCAAACATCTGGTAATGCAGGTATCAAATGCACACTGCCATCTGCACTCTGCAACAGCATTTCTGTAATACCCGATGTACACCCAAAATTTCCATCTATCTGGAAGGGAGGATGGGCATCAAATAAATTATTATAACTGCCGCCACCACTTTCCAGTGTACCCACCGGTGTTAGTTGATTTTGGATCAGTTTGTAGGCATGGTTGCCATCCAGCATTCTGGCCCACCAGTTTACTTTCCAGCCCATGCTCCAGCCGGTGGAAATATCCCCACGTTGCAGTAAGGTGTTTTTTGCCGCACTGTACAATTGCGGTGTACGGTAAGGTGATATTTGATTAGAAGGAAATAATCCATACAAATGAGAAATATGACGATGGTGATCATTGGGATCATCAATATCGTCTAACCATTCCTGTAACTGGCTGTGTTGGCCGATCTGCATCGGGGCCAGCCGGTTTCGTTTTTGTTTTAATGTATCAATCAATGAAGCATCTTTGTTCAGCATTTCAGCGGCTTTGATCGCTGTGCTGAACACATCAAAGATGATCTGGTTCGTCATCGTTACACCAACATCGATAGAAGAATTGTCATGTGCCTTTGGTGCATTTTCTGGTGATTCATCCGGCGATATAACCAGCCATTTATTTTCGGGATGCTCAATTAAAAAATCTAAATAGAATAAAGCTGCACCTTTCAATGCAGGATATACAGATGCTAAAAATTCTTTATCGCCATTATATAAATAGTGCTCCCATAAATGCTGGCTCATCCAGGCGCCACCATTAACCCATGCTCCCCAAAATGCAGGATCAACTGCACCGGTTGCCCTCCAGATATCCGTATTGTGATGTGCCATCCAGCCTCTTGCACCATACATTTCCCTGGCAGTTCTTTCACCGGTTACGGCTACTTCTTTTGCCATCTTCAAAAAAGGCTCATGCAGTTCTGCCAGGTTTGTTTTTTCCGCCGGCCAGTAATTCATTTGGGCATTGATGTTGATCGTATACTTAGCATCCCATGGAGGATAGAGTTGATGGCTCCAGATGCCTTGCAGGTTTGCAGGCTGACCACCTGGTTGAGAAGAAGAAATAAGCAGGTAACGTCCATATTGAAAATACAAAGAGGCCAGGTGTGGATCGTTTGTTGTATTGAAATTTTTTATGCGTTCATCTGTTGGCTTTTTAGCAGCGTCAGTTGTTCCCAGGTCAAGTTGTACCCGGTTAAAATATTTTTGATAAGCAGCAATATGTGCTGTGCGTATCTCAGGAAAGGACTTTGCTGCAGCTTTGGATAAATAAGTTGCGGCCCTTGCATTTTCATTGCCATTGATGTCATGAAAATTATTAAAGTTGGTTGCAATGGAGATAAAGATGGTAACCGCATCCGCATTGGTAATAGTGATGCTGGTATCGGTGGATGAATAAGTGCCGCCTGCAGGTTTGAATTGGGTGATGCCCTTGTACCTCACCATTCCTTTCACCGTTTCATGATCAATGCTGGTACCCGAAACGGTTAACTGTTTTGCTGAAGTTGTTTTAATAGTAACGTTAGGTTGCGGTGTTTTGTAAGTAGCGGTGAAGGAAATACTCCTGGGTTTATTGGCAGTAAGCCGCATTACTATTACCCGGTCAGGAAAGGATGCCAGTACTTCCCTTGTATAAATAACGTTGCCCACTTTATATTTCGTTGTAGCGATGGCTTTTTCAATATCAAGTTCCCTGTAATAATCGGTGTACTGATCATGCCCTTTGAATGAAAGATTCAATTCACCGGCAGGTTCAAACATCTGACCATGGGATGTTTTGCTGATGATCACTCTATTGGCAAGTTGTTCTGCTTCTTTTTGTTTTCCTTCAAATATTAGTTTCCGTATTTGAGCCAAAGAATCCAGTACTAAAGGATTGTCGTTACGGTTCGGGCTGCCACTCCATAGAGTATGTTCATTTAACTGGATGATGTCTTTAGCCGGATTGCCATAGATCATGGCACCCAGTCTTCCATTGCCAATAGGCAGCGCATTTTCCCAGGTGTTGCCTGATGGAACTTCGTACCAGAGTTTTAATCCAGGTTGGTTTTGTGAAAAGCAACCGAACCAGGATAATGTCAAAAAAAATAGTAGTAACCGCTGTTTCATTATTATTTTTTAGTAACGATCCATTTTGAATTTTCCATCCACTCTAACAAAGGTTTCATCCAGTCTTTATGCCTGAATATAAATCCATGACCGCCTGTAGGATAGATATGCATTTCCGCAGGTATCCGATGATGTCTTAATGCCTGGTAAAATTGTATGCTGTTCTCCACATCAACCAAATTGTCGTCTCCAGCATGGGTGAGGTAGGAGGGTGGTGTTTGTTTAGTTACCTGGAGCTCGCTTGAAAAGAGATCGATGGTATCTTTTGTAGCATGTACACCTAATAAATTATTTCTTGAATCTGCATGTGTCAAACTATCCTGCATGCTAACGACCGGGTATACCAAGATTAAAAAATCCGGGCGGAGGCTGGTCCCTGAGTTATTTTCAATAAGCGGTTTAATAAAATGCGTTGCTGCAGTGGCAGCCAGGTGACCACCTGCTGAGAAGCCGATGATGCCAATTTTGTTTGGATATACAGCCCATTTTGCAGCATTCTCTCGTATCATTTTTATTGCCTGCTGTGCATCCTGTAAAGGCGCAATGGTTTTATTGATAACAAATGAATCTTCCGGCAGCCGGTAGCTGAGTACAAAGGCAGCAATGCCCTTTTTTGCAAATGCTTTTGCGGTAGCTACTCCCTCGCCCTGGTATACCAATACTTTATAACTTCCACCCGGGCAAATAATAATTGCTGTTCCGGAAGCATTGCTTTTTTCAGGCAGGTAAATTTCCAGTGTTGGTGTTATCACCCGGTGTACCAGCGGCGAAAATCTGTCAGCACTGTCTTCAACAGCACCCGTAACTTTTGAATTTGGTATGGCGCCGGGGTACAGGTTTACTACCTGTTGTGCTATCAAAGCAGCAGG
>JAKQJG010000160.1 GCA_029561305.1 Bacteroidota bacterium
TTTGGAGGAAAGTATACAGAGATCATTCCAAATGAATTTATTAAAAACACCGACAGGTTCGATGACCCGGGCCTGCCAGGTGAAATGACTACATCAGTATGGCTGACGAAAGTTTCCTGCGGAACGGAAATAAAAATAATACAGGAAGGCATTCCCACTGTTATACCTGCCGAAATGTGCTATTTGGGCTGGCAGGAATCACTGGAAAAACTGAAAAAACTGGTGGAAACGAACATACCGGATGCTGGTTAGTTAACACATCCTGGCAAGTAGTTAGAAGTACGTTTATATGCATGTTACACTTCATTAATCTCAAATTATTGTTATGATCACTTTAAATTATTCGGCACACATAGTTGCCCCAAGGGAAAAGGTATGGCAGGTTTTATGGGCAGATGAAACGTACCGGACATGGTCGTCTGCCTTTATGGAGGGTTCATATGCAGAGAGCTACTGGGAAGAAGGCGCCGAAATTAAATTTCTCACCCCTGACAAAAATGGCATGTTTGGGATTATTGAAAAGATGATACCCAATACAGAAATGAGCTTCAGGCACCTGGGAGAAATAAAAGACGGGATTGAAGTAAAGAAAAACTGGAAGGATGGAACTGAACGCTATTTTCTTGCAAATAAGGATGCGGGTACACAACTGGATATTGTGCTTACGGTGGATGACGGGAATAAAGAATTTGCAGGATATCTTAATGCTGCATTTCCAGAAGCATTGAAAATGATCAAACAACTCAGCGAGGTTTAAAGGACAGTTAGCGGATAAGAGGAAATACTGGTTACATAATTTTTTGAACTTTAATATAATTTCCAGGTATCAGTGAATGAGCATGATTTTTATGGAACTTGTAAAGAATCTGTTATTACCCGTTTTTGTCCAATAGGATTACCTGTGAAAAGAGTATGCATTAAGAGGATTCTGTTACAGTTTTTTTAAGATATGAATAACTCCTGGTAAAAAAACTGTCTATTAGAATTACTGAATGATTTAAGTATTGTCCTTCCGGCTCCCCGGGAGGACTTTCTATTTCTACTGTTGATAACTACTATGTTTAATGGCAACTATAAGCTCCTGCAACTGTGGTGCCCGGGTTATTGTTGAGGATATCCAAACTTATTCTTCTACGGGTTTTCCATCCAGCAAAATATTGCTGCTATTTTTTAACTTAAACAATGGCTTTGCCGCCTGGAGTACCACTTTGTTCATAAAAATATCTTTTGCATCAGTTGATACAAATCCCTTCTTTGCCGTGATGTTTACGTTCTCAAGGTAAATTGAGTCCACAGGTGTGCCAGGCAAGCCTGTCATTGAAATAGCTGTTTCGGCTCCTTCGCATACCACATTACTAATATGGAAATTAGTGAAGTGCGGAATTTTGCCATCCTCTGCTTCTCCACCATTGTTATTGGGAGCAGATTTACCAGCAGGCATATCTTCATAGTAGGTTGTAAACAATATCGCTTCCTCTTTTATGTTCTTCATCCTTATATTTTCTATATAAATATCTTTCACCAACCCTCCCCTGCCCGGGTTGCTTTTTACACGAATGCCAATATCAGATCCTTCAAAATCACAATCCACAACATAAATATTCTGCATGCCACCGTCTGTGTTACTACCTATTACAAAGCCTCCATGTGCCCTGTATACAACACAATTAGCGATCAATATATTCTGAAGCATTGCTTCACCAGCCGCTTTGTTCCCCCGGCTGCTTTTCATACATATACCATCATCGCCCACACTTAAAGCACTATTATACACCACCACATTCTTACAGGCACTAATATCAATACCATCACCATTTTGTGCCCACCATTCATTGAATACTGATATTCCAGAAATCGTAAGATCGGTACAGCGGCTGGGATAAAAAACAAACTTGGGCGAATTGCGTAAAGTAACGCCTTCGATCAAAATAGTTTTGCATTGTATAAAATACAGCATATATGGCCTGAGAAAATCCCTGGCCTTTATATAATCATCTGCTTTTATTTCTTTCTTTTCCTTTATAGAAGCTACATATGACTCGCCATTCATAGCATCGTAAGAAGGCCACCAGATTTTCCCGTCTGCACTTACCACACCACCGGACTTTTTCAATTCATCCCATGCTGCAGCCGTTACTTTATTCTTTTTAACCGGCCGCCAGCTTTCACCAGCGCCGTCAAAAGCCCCATCACCTGTAATGGCGATATTATCGGCTTTGTAAGCATAAATGGGAGAAGCCACCACAAAAGTTTTAGCATCACCACTCATATTGATAATGGGATATTGCGTACGGTCGGCCGTAAACTGCACCAGCGAATTTTTTTCTGTATGAAGGTTAACATTTGCTTTTAACTCAATGGGCCCGGTTATCCATTTGCCAGCCGGAACCAGCACCTTTCCGCCACCTGCCTTGTTACAGGCTTCAATAGCCTGGGCAAATGCAGTTGTATTGAGCGTCTTCCCATCACCAACAGCACCGTAGTCTTTTATAGAAAAAATTTTATCGCTGAACACCGGAACTGGCACAGCCGGCATTTTAAAAGGCGCTTTTGCAGTGTAATAGGCAATATCTTTTATTTGAGCAGTTGCAATGAACGCAACAGATAAAAAAGCAATCAGCGTAAATATCTTTTTCATATTATTTTTTTGCATCAGTACTTTTCAAAACTATACCACTGCATGTTAAGTAAAATTAAAAGTTACGGAAACGTTGCCAGCGTCCTGAAACTACACAACCAGGAAGCACATAGAACCCAGGAAAAAGATGCCTTCAACTGGTAAAAAAGCAGAAGCTATTTCCAAAAAAAATCCCGGTTCAGCGAACCGGGATTGACTATAAACAGACTTGAAAATTATTTCACGATCACTTTACCTGTGGCAATACGTTTAGCCGAACGGTCAAGCAGGTTGATAAAGTAAATGCCCTTGCTTAAACCACTAAAGTCCACTTCCATACGCTGGTATGGCGTGTTAAGTGTGAAAGTCCTCTTTAACACGAGTGCTCCTTTAGAATCATAAATCGTAAGGATACGCGGTAACACATTTCCTTTAAGACTGTAGTAACTAACTGAGAACTTTCCATTTTCACTTGGATTTGGATAGATGAACAGCTTCAATGTTACAGAATCTGAAATTTCAAGTTCATTGGATGTTCCAATACAACCGTTTACGTCCGTTACAGTAACTTTATAAAGACCCTGGTCATCAATGGTAGCGTCAAATGAAGAGGATGTTGATCCGTCAAATGGAAGGTTATTGCGCATCCAGCTATAAGAAGCGCCAGCTGGAGTAGAGCTCACATTGAGCGTGGATATATTACCCGGCAATAAAGCAGTTTTTTCAGCAGATAATATAACCGTTGGTGTTGGATTCACAGAAAGCACTGCATCGTTTGATGTAACAACGCTTGTACATGGCGAAGTACTCGTAAGTAAACAATGATACTTATAGCCATTCCAGGAAGCCGGTGCTCCTTTAACTGTTAATGAATCAGTGGTTGTTCCCACATAGTTTGCATTGTCAGTAATATTTTCAAAAATGCCCGTTCCCCTGTCTGTTTGCCACTGGTAAGTTGGGTTAGTTCCTGCAGCTGTCACTTCAAACGCTGCTGTGCCAAATTCGCAAATCGTGGTATTTACCGGAAGATTAGCATTTGAAAATGTTGAAGGTATATTAACGGTCACGCTTACATTGGTTGGATCAGAGAAACAACCATTTAGCACAGAAGTGGCTGTATAAGTTGTTGTAGTGTTTGGTTTAGCATAAATATCCATTCTTGGAGTGGTGCCGTCATATGCAATGGTACCCGCTGCATCAACAAACAAAGTGGCACCGGGCGTCCATACTGCAGCTTGTGCAGGGATCTGCTGGAACCTGTTGTACTTAACTTTAATAGACCAGCCTGTCAGTGTGCCCAGGTCACCAGGTCCACCATCTGACATAGCAAGCGTCCAGGTACCGCTTGGTACGCTGTATAGTTCAGACATGTCAACTGCATTGGAGATAAAACCATCCGGATTTTCTACAGGAACACCAGCTGCACTATTTAAAAGGTCAGGTGCAAATAAAACACCGGCGTTATAACGGTAAGGGGTATCAATTGTATTGTAGGCAACTGTTCCAGCCGAACTTGTTACAGCGTTAAACCAACCTGCATTAGGCATGTCGCCGGAGTTTCCCGTAAAAGTGCCCCCGTTATACTTATATAAGTTCGCAATATTTCCATTAGGAGCCTGCAGGTGGAAGATCATATCACCTGGATAAGTATGAACCATATTTAATGTTACGTCCACTCCAGTCATTTGAGATCCAAAAGGTAATGCAGGTATCGTTAAAGATGTGCTGGCCCCGGTTCCGATATTATCAGGCACCGCAATTGAGATAGCATTTGAATTCACAGTTACACTGTCAGGTATTGGTGTAGTACCGAGTGTAACCGGATTGATCACCAGCTGTGCAAGATCACCTTGGCATATAGGTGCTATTGCTGCAATGGTAGGTGTGCCCGGTTTTGTTCTTACTGTAATAGCAGTAGAACCGCATGATCCGGCCGCAGTTGCACAGCCACCTTCACCACGAACATAATAGGTGGTATTAACAGTTGGATTTACTGTGATGCTGGTACCGGTTCCTACAAATGTGCCACCACAGCTGCCGGTATACCATCTCCAGGATCCTGCGCCGTTTAGATCACCATTGATTATTCTTAATGTAGCAGCAGAACCTTCACCGCAGATAACTGTGTCGGGAGTAATGGTGGGGGTTGAAGCGGGTGCCGTACTGGAACAGGTAGTGAAAAACAAAGATCCTGTAAAATACCTGTTATTATTTGCCGGCATCGGTGTACCACCGCCATAACCTACTGGCAAACCTCCTACAAGGCTATTACCAAGCCTTAAAGTAAGACCGCCGGCAGAGAAGTTATTGGGGGCGGGTGCCGGGTTATTGGCATTAGTTCCTGAGTACCTGATACCCACGGTAGTTGTTAGAGCAAAACGATATTGTGTATTGGCAGGTATTACCACGTTAATATTATCAAGCACCGTTATAATGCCATCCGCAGCAGCAGTTACGGGTACACCTGTAGCTGCAAGCGTCCAAACGGGCGCAACAATATTGGGATTACCAGACAAAGAAGTAGCTGTAAACCACAAACTGTAAGTATTATCGGGTTGATCTGCCGCAGCAAAATAATCCACTTTAGTAAGAACACGGGAAGTAGTATTGGCATTTTGAACAACAAAAGTGATTGCGCCAGGAGCCCCAAAAATAAAAGCCCCATTATAGTTAGTTCCCCCAATCGTAGACAAAGTTTGCGCACTCACACCATTACAAAACAATGCGGTTATCAACAAAAAAAACGAAAAACGAAATGATTTTGTGCCCTGGTAAATTTGGTTCATTTGCAGTTGTTTAATATGTATGATCGCTACCGGGTATAGAAACAGTTAGTATTGGTATGCAATCTTTGAAAGGGCTAAAATTAGTCAAAAAACCTTTTCATCAATTTTTTTAAAGTTTTTTTTTAAAGCCTGTAAATACTGCACATTAGCTGATGTTAAATTAATAAACTGCTGTGAATGTCTTGTTTATAAACGTAATTTTGGCAACTTTAAATCAGCAGTATGAAATTAGCAGGTTCTTTCTTCAGGCTTATCCGCTGGCCAAACCTGTTGTTCATTGCGCTCACACAAGCATTATTTTATTACGCGGTGATATTTCCGGTGCTGCCTGCTGCTTATGACCAGTTAAGACAAAAGCTTACGCTTCCCGTTTTTGCCCTGTTGGTGCTGGCTTCGGTTTTGATTGCAGCTGCTGGCTATATTATCAACGACTATTTTGATATCAACATCGACAGGGTGAATAAACCGGATAAAATGGTGGTGGAAAAAATGATAAAAAGACGATGGGCCATTATCTGGCACATCGTTCTCACTATGGCAGGTCTTGTGCTGAGCCTTTATGTTGGATTAAAAACAAGTCTGATCATCTTTTTTGCCAACGCTGGTTGTGCCTTGTTGCTGTGGGTATACTCCACCACTTTTAAAAAGAAATTATTAAGTGGTAATGTCATCATTTCAGTTCTCACGGCCTGGACCATCATTGTACTTTATTTTGCAGTGAACACGGTATACCTTAATCCGTTCCGGCAGCACCCCGATGTTATTACCGCCATGAACCAGGTATTTAAATTTGCTGCTTTGTATGCCGGTTTTGCTTTTATTATTTCTCTCGTAAGAGAAGTAGTAAAGGATATAGAAGATATGGAGGGTGACGCCCGGTATGGATGTAAGACAATGCCGATCATGTGGGGCATACCCGCAGCAAAAGTCTTTGTTGGTGTGTGGATGGTAGTACTGGCAGGCTCTATTGCCATTATCATCATTTATATGCTGCAAAAAGGCTGGTGGATGTACGCTTTATATTCCATTGTTTTGCTGATCATCCCTTTGATAACGATTTTGAAAACCTTTTATAAAGCACAAAACAGCCAGGCATACCACAAGATCAGCAGCCAGCTAAAATTAGTGATGCTGGCAGGCATACTGTCGATGCTGTTGCTTAAAATATACCTATGACCCGTATGGAAAATAAAAAAATAATACTGGCTTCGCAATCACCAAGACGCAAACAATTACTGGAGTGGGCCGAAATTCCATTTGAAGTGGTGGTGAGTGATGCGGATGAGTCTTATCCGGAAGGATTGACCATGGAAGAAGTTTCCATTTATATAGCTAAAAACAAAGCCCGGGCGGTACAGCAATCACTGCAGCAAAAGGAAGACCTGGTGATTATTGCAGCTGATACGATCGTGGTACTGGAAAATGAGGTAATTGGCAAACCTGCAGACAGGAATGACGCCATCGCAATTTTAAAAAAACTAAGTGGTACTAAACATGAAGTGTTAACAGGTGTTGTTATTCTTGCCGGCGAAAAGGAAATTGCCTTTGCAGACAGTACCCAGGTTGAATTTCATTCCCTGACGGAAGAACAGATTGCATTTTATACAGATAAATACCAGCCCTATGATAAGGCTGGTGCCTATGCCATACAGGAATGGATTGGTGTGGTGGGTATCAAATCCATTAATGGTGATTTTTATAATGTAATGGGACTACCCATCAGCCGTGTTGTACAGCAGCTCCAAATGTTGTAGCTTTAAGCAGCCTTTGTTGATTTTTCTTTAACTTAATTACTCGTTATGAATGAACGGCTGCTTCAGTATATCTGGCAATTCCAGTATTTTAATTTGTCTGCACTTGCCACACAACAAAATGAAAACATTGTAATTCTCCACGCCGGCACGCTGAATAAAAACCAGGGCCCGGATTTTCTTGATGCAAAAATAAAAGTGGGCCAAACAACCTGGGCCGGCAACGTAGAACTGCACATCAACTCTTCCGGCTGGAACAACCACAAACACAGCGAAGATGATAATTATAAGAACATCATATTGCATGTGGTATGGAAAGATGATGTGGATCTGAATTTGCCCTTTCCTGTACTGGAGCTGCAGCACAGGGTAAGCAGCCTGTTGATTGAAAAATACAACAGCCTCATGCAATCTCCTTCTGCTATACCTTGTGAAAAACTGATCAACCAGGCAGATGAATTTATCTGGAGCAGCTGGCAACAACGGCTGCTGGTGGAAAGGCTGATAGAAAAATCTCAAAAAGCAGCCCTCCACTTTGCAGCCACCAATAATCATTGGGAGGAAACTTTTTGGCGCATGCTGGCAACCAACTTTGGCATCAAAGTAAATGCGGAGGCCTTTGAAAAAATTGCTATAAGCCTTCCCGTTAGCATACTGGCGAAACACAAAAATCAAATTCATCAGCTGGAGGCTTTATTGTTGGGGCAGGCCGGTTTAATGCAGGGAGATTTTAAAGAAGCCTATGGCAAAATGCTGCAGAAAGAATATATGTTCTTAAAAAATAAATACAAGCTGCAGCCAATAAATATTGCTCTACATTATTTAAGGATGCGGCCTTCCAATTTCCCTTCTGTGAGACTGGCGCAACTGGCCATGCTGATACATCAAAGCTCCCACCTTTTCTCCAGGATCATTGCGGCAGCTTCCCTGAAAGAAATAAAAAAAATGCTGGATGTTACCGCAAATGATCATTGGCATTATCATTATATGCCGGATGAAGCCTCGTGCTACCAGGAAAAGAAGCTGGGCAAACAAATGACTGACAACATACTGATCAATACCGTGGTGCCGGTGCTTTTTGCCTACGGCCATTACTTTAAAGAAAATAAATACAAGGAAAAAGCACTTGCCTGGCTGGAAGAAATAACCGCTGAAAAGAATAATATCACCAAAGTATTCAGCGATGCAGGCATCAATATACCCTCAGCTTTTGCTTCGCAAGCCCTCATACAGCTTAAAAACAGCTATTGCAATCATAAGCGCTGCCTTGAATGTGCGGTGGGTAATAATATTATGAAAAGGGAGTAAGGGTTTAAGGTTTAAGGGTTAAGGTTTAGGGTTTAAGGTTTAGGGTTTAAAGTTTAAGGTTTAAGGTTTAGGGTTTAGGGTTTAGGGTTTAGGGTTTAGGGTTTAGGGTTTAAGGTTTAGAGTTTACAGTTGGGGGTGAGTATGCTAACTGCTTGTTGTACTATTAAATTTCAAATTTCCTCATTTTCATTTTTTTTATTTTCATATTTTCATACCCTGTGATGCAGCCAAAAACAAAAAACAGGTTCTTACGTCAACCATTAGCAAATCAGTACATTTTCTCATTTTCCCATTTTCAAATTTTCCCATTTTCAAATTTTCAAATTCACTTATATTCCACCTTTACTTCAATATCCGGATGTATGCTTTTCATCACAGGACAGTTATCTCCAATATCTTTTAAGAAATCTTTATCGTGTGCACTTAATTGCAGATCTGCCGGATAAGTAACCACCACATCAATCCTTCCAATACGCCGGGGATTGCCCAGCATATGCTTTTTAACTTCCACGGTGGTTCCTTTTAATTCAATGTCTTTATCAGCCACCCGGATAGCCATGGTTGTTATCATACAAGTACCCAGTGCGGTACACACAAGATCGGTGGGAGAAAACCTTTCTCCCTTCCCTTTGTTATCGGTGGGGGCGTCGGTTTCTATTGGGGAACCGCTTTGCAAATGAATGGCATTACATCTTAAATTTCCTTCATATTGAATGGTTGCTGTCATTGTACTATTTTTGTATAAATTTACGTAAGCAAAAAATCACCATGCACAAAGTACTATTCTTTTGTTTCGCAATATCACTGAGTTTATCTGTATCTGCACAAAAATCAAAAAAAGACCGTAAGGATGAACGCAGGCAAAGGGTGAATGCCCTTATCAAACAGGAAGAAGAGGGCGTGATAGCCTATCATAAACACAATGTGTTTGGTTTTAAACTTACGAACGATGGTTATGGTTTTTTCTACGAGCATGGCAGGGCACAGTCAATAAAAAAGGCCCTGTTATTTCAAATAGATTTTTCCGAAAGGAAAGACCCCAAAGAGAAAAAACAGGCCAACCCTTTTGCCCCCGCTTCCCCTTTTATTTATGGTAAAATAAATTATTTCTATCCTTTAAAACTGGGCGTGCAGCAGCAGATCCTGTTTGGTAATAAAAGCAATAAAAATGGTGTGGCGGTTACCGGTAATTTTGGTGGTGGGCTGTCGCTTGGCTTGCTTCGGCCCTACTATCTTGAAGTAAATGATACCGCCACCGGCGGCCGCAAATCTATAAAGTATGACAGTGCAGACAGCACAAACTTCACCAACTCCGGCCTGTTAAATGATCTTTTTGTTGCCTCATCAGGATTTACAAAAGGCTGGAACGAAATACAGGTGAAACCCGGCGCCTATGCTAAGGCAGCTCTCCGGTTTGACTATGGCAGTTATAATGAAGTGGTGAGTGCACTGGAAGTGGGTGTTACAGGAGAATATTATTTCAGCAAAATACCCCAGCTGGTTTTTTCAAAGCAAAAAAGCTTTTTTTTGAATGTATATGTTGCCCTGGTATTTGGCCGGAGGCGTTAATAGAAAAAGGATTAAGAGATGACAGAGTTACCCGTTATTGATGGAGTGGTAGAGCAAAAGATCCAGAAGCCCAACTGGCTAAGAGTGAAGCTTCCCATTGGAGAAGAATACAAACACGTAAGAAATTTAGTTGACCAGCATAAACTGCATACCATCTGTGAAAGTGGCAATTGTCCAAATATGGGTGAATGCTGGGGAGAGGGCACGGCCACGTTTATGATACTGGGCAATATCTGCACCCGCAGTTGTGGTTTTTGCGCTGTAGCAACCGGCAAACCCGAACCTGTAGACTGGAACGAACCACAACGGGTAGCGGAAGCCATTCATTTGATGAAAGTGAAACATGCGGTGCTTACTTCAGTGGATAGAGATGAACTGGCCGACCAGGGAAGTATCATTTGGTACAATACCATCAAAGCCGTAAAAGCGCTTAATCCATCCACCACTTTAGAAACATTGATACCCGACTTCAGGGCTGATAAAGATTGCATCCAGCGTGTAATAGAGGCCGCACCAGAAGTAGTGAGCCACAATATTGAAACAGTAGAAAGGCTGACCAAACAGGTACGCATACAGGCAAAATACTGGCGCAGTATGGAAACCCTGCGTACGTTAAAAGAAGGCGGTATGAGAACCAAGAGCGGCATCATGCTTGGTCTTGGTGAAACAAAGGAGGAAGTGATACAAACCATGCAGGACCTGCGTGATAGCTATGTTGATGTGATCACGATTGGTCAATATCTTCAACCGACAAAAAAGCATTTGCGTGTTGATCGTTTTGTACACCCGGATGAATTCAAGGAATTGAGGGAGATCGGTTATACCATGGGCTTTGACTATGTGGAGAGCGGCCCCTTGGTGCGTTCTTCTTATCACAGTGAAAAACATGTGATACAAGGATGGGGAAGAGCAAAGTGGGAGGAAGAAAAAAGTATTTAAAAATAAAAACAACCGGTTATGCACCGGTTGTTTTTTTATAATATGCAAAATAAGTATTAAAAAATTTCTACTTCAATTTCGCCAACGCTGCTTTAATCCTTTCCCATGCACGCTCTATATTCGTCATACTGTTCGCAAAAGAAAAACGAACGCAGTTGGGCTCACCAAAAGCCTCTCCCATTACGGATGACACATGTGCTGTATTCAGCAGGTACATAGAGAAATCTGCTGAATTGGTGATCACATTGTCCCCATCACGTTTTCCATAATAATAACTCACATCCGGGAAAATATAAAAAGCACCTTCTGGCGCAAAACATTTAATGCCAGGAATATCCTTGATCAGTTCAAGCACTCTTGCCCTTCTCCGGGTAAACTCTTCAGTCATTTCAAATGAAGGTTTCAGATCTGTGGTAAGTGCTACTACGCCTGCCTTTTGAGCAATAGAACAGGTGGCGCTGGTAAATTGTCCCTGTAATTTTTCACATGCTTTGGCAATGTCGACATTAGCTGCAATATAACCCAGCCTCCAGCCGGTCATGGCAAAACCCTTGCTCAAACCATTCACGATGATCACCCTGTCCTTAAGGTCTTCAAACTGGGCTATACTTTCATGCTTACCAACAAAATTGATGTACTCATAAATTTCATCCGCAATGATGTAAACGTTGGGATACTTTCTGAATACCTCCGCCAGTCCTTCCAGTTCTTTTTTACTATACACAGCACCGGAGGGATTGCAGGGGGAAGAAAACAGGAACACTCTTGTTTTGGGTGTAATGGCTGCTTCCAGTTCAGCAGGTGTAATTTTAAATCCGCTTTCCAGAGTAGAGCGTATCTCCACCACCTTTCCCCTGGCAATTTTCACCAGTTCCGAATAAGTTACCCAATAAGGTGTTGGTATGATCACTTCATCTCCTTCATCTGCCAAGGCCAAAATTACATTCGCCAAACTTTGCTTGGCACCTGTGGAAGTAACGATGTTTTCGGGTTTATAGTCAAGGTTATTATCCCTTTTTAATTTGGTACAAACAGCTTCTCTCAGGTCTAAAAAACCTGGAACCGGCGTATAATGGCTCCAGTTATCATTGATGGCTTTAATAGCAGCATCTTTAATATGTTGTGGTGTATCAAAGTCTGGCTCACCCAAACTCAGGTCGATCACATCAACCCCTTTGGCACGGAGTTCCCGGCCCAGTTTTGCCATTTTTAATGTTTCGGGTTCAGCAAAGCGGTCTAATAGAGAGGACAGTTGCATAGTATATTATTTTGCGGGGCAAAAGTAGCAGAAACTGGTGATTATATTGCTATAATCAAAGGAATTTTCCTAAATGGGTAGAGGTTCTTTATAAATACTTTTTATTTGTTAGAAATATTTCAAG
>JAKQJG010000162.1 GCA_029561305.1 Bacteroidota bacterium
GTAAAACATACGCAATGAGAAAACTGAGGCTGTTTATAATCCCTTTCTTACTAAGCATGCTCTTTTTCAATGGATGTAAAAAGAACATGGTGGATGAACAATTCAAACCCATTGTAAATCCTGTGATACCTGATTTTGCCACCCAGGTAAACGCCTCGGTGCATGGCTTTATTACCGATGAAAATGGAGAAGCAGTAGAAGCTGCCAGCATTACGACCGGTGCAATAACTGTTACCACGGATGAATTTGGTTATTTTAAAATAAGCAACGCCCCCTTTGCCAAAAGTGCCGGTTTTATACAGGTGCAACAGGCTGGTTATTATACAGGGTACAGAACTTTTTTGCCGGTAGCAGGAAAAGAAACTTTTATCCGGCTTCAATTAATACCCAAAACAACTGCAGGAACAATTGAATCCGTGGCAGGCGGCACCGTTACCCTTGGTAGCGGTGCCACTGTTATGTTGCCTGCGGATGCTGTGGTGGTTGCTTCCAATAACAATCCTTATTCAGGGGCCATACATATTGCAGCACATTGGTATGATCCGGCAGATATGGAAACCACCTCGCTTACCATGCCGGGTGATCTCACCGGTGTTGACAGTGCAGGTCATTTAAATGTGTTGCAGACTTTTGGTATGCTGGCAGTGGAGTTAACGGGAAGCAGTGGAGAATCATTACAAATGGCAACTGGTAAAAAGGCATCCCTTCATTTTCCCTTGCCTGCTTCTATACAAAGCATTGCTCCAGCTAATATTCCATTGTGGTATTTTGATGAAATCAAAGGCGTGTGGAAGCAGGAAGGATATGCAGTAAAAAACGGCAATAGTTATGATGGGCTGGTAAGCCATTTTAGTTATTGGAACTGCGATATTGGATTGGCGCTCGCCAGATTTTCTGCTCAGGTAGTTGACACTGCACTCAATCCTTTATCCAACGTACCTGTCGTTGTTACTATAGCTGGACAGGCAAATACATCCAGGGTTTCATACTCTGATTATAATGGTGAGGTAAATGGCTGGGTACCTGCCAACAGCAATCTAGAGATAATTATTCCTGCCCCTTGCAACCAGGCAATTACCATAAAAACTGTTAGTGTTGTAAACGAACCTATTGACTTAGGAACAGTAAAAGTAAATCTAAACGAATTTAGTGCTGTACTGGAAGGTTCTGTTACTAAGTGTAATGGCAGTCCGGTTACGGATGGATCTGTAATAGTTACAGGATTTGGAAAAAATTCTATCATTAATATAACTAACGGTTCTTTTTCAGTTGCTGGTATTTTTTGCCCAGGTACCTATGCAAAGTTTATTGCGCTGGACAGGGAAACAACACAAAGAAGTGATATTAGTACGGTACAGCTTGTATCAGGAACCAATAGTACCGGCACTTTACAAGCCTGCACTTCAACAGGCGGTTCCGAATCTATAACTTATGAATTTACTGCAGGCAGCCCTATTACATTTGCCCTTCCACAATACCTGTTTGGAGGCAACTTTTATTTCCTGAATGACAGTACTTCAATCAACGCAATCGACCTGCTTAATAGTAATCAACAGGTCATTCAGTTTAGTTTCGTGGGGCCGGCCGCCGCAGGAAGTTTTCCAATAAGTAATAACCGGATCATGATAGACGGCACTTACTATACATTTAATCAGCCTACATCAGCAACAATCACATCCTATGGATTAGTAGGACAGTTTATAACTGGTTATTTTGGCGGCGTTGTCTCTCCCATTAATCAGAATCTTGTCGTTTCATTTAATATTAAACGTGACCAATAAAAAGCTTACACCCATGAAATAATAAAACCAACCGATGAACCATTAAAGCGAACCTATATTGACAGAACGGGAATTGATAGAAGGCTGTATCAACAATAAACAGGAGGCACAAAAGCAGTTGTTTAACCTGTACGCCGGCAAAATGATGTCGGTATGCCTGCGCTATGCCAATAATGAAGCACTGGCACAGGATATTTTGCAGGAAGGATTTATCAGGGTATTCAAATCCATTCACCAGTTCAGGCACCAGGGGAGATTTGAAGGCTGGTTGCGGCGTGTATTTGTAACCGTTGCCCTGCGCCAGGTAAGCAAGCAGCAATTGTTTTTTACGGATGCAGCGATCCTGGATAGCCAGGACCATAGTGTTGCGCCGGATGTGGTATCAAAAATATCTGCAGATGAAATACATGCTTTGATAAGAAAGATGCCCGACGGGTACCGTACCATCTTCAACCTGAATGTTATTGAAGGCTACAGCCATGAAGAAATTGCCCTGATGCTGGGCATACAGGCAACCACATCAAGAGGACAATTATTAAAGGCAAGAAAATATTTGCAGCTGATGATAGACAGTAAAAATGAAAAAATAAAAATTGACTGTTCAAATAAAATATAAACACTTAAAAACCAAGGCTCCAGTTTCTCTCTTCAGGGAGAGCTTTTCCCGATGCATCGGGATTTGGAGGGGCTTCAATTTCTATGTTTGATGATATAATTAAAAACAAAGCCAATGAGCATGAGGCGCCGGTTCCACCGGATGCCTGGGATAATATTGTAAAAAAGAAAAAGAAACGCCGGCTTGCATTCTGGTGGTTGAGTGGCGGTGCGTTGGTCCTGCTGGGTATATCATTAGCTGGATACTATTTTTTACAAGGGCAGGAAGCCAATGGCAGCAATGAACTGGTAACAAGTAGTCAAAGGGGAGTTGAGCTGCAAGAACCAAATGACGCAGGCCGTAATGAAACTGCTGTTGTGGAAGAAAAAAACATACAGCCGGAAGTTGATGCGAACACAGCAATTACAAGCGAACAAACTAAAACTGCCAATGATCTAAATAAAAAAGAAATCAATACCAGCAAGCCGGGCAGCACTACCATCAATAACGCCAGAGCAACAATTACCATTACAAATGGAGAAGCGGGAGAAGAAAATAAGCGCAGCAACAGCAAAAAAAAATGGAGGAAATCAAAAGGCCGTCTGCTTGCCCAGCAAACTTCGCCTGGAGTTGAAGAAATGGCTGCAGTAAAAGTAGAGGATAATTCAAATACCCAGATACTTGAAGAAACAGTAAGCGACAACTTAACTATGGCAGAAAACAAAAATGTGATTGCATTGGTCGTACCGGATAAAAAAGCAGTAACTGCAGAAGAAGAAAAGAAAAAACCGGATCCGGAAAAAAAAGAAGCTGTCAATCAAAATACTGCTAAAAAACAAACACCGAAAAAGCGTTGGTTTATAGAAGCCTCCGCAATGCCGATCTTAACTTCATCCAATATGGATGAAACTATTGTTTTTAACAGGACGTTGAGCGCTGGCAACAACACTATAGTTTATAACGGCAACCTGCTGAAAACATCTATTGAACCGGCCGTTGCCTTCTCATTGGCAGTGAGAAAAGAATTAAATAAAAAGTTCAGTATGGGCGCTGGTCTGCAATACCTGCAACTAAAAGAAAATCTTAGCATAGAAGGCAAAGAGATCAATACAACTTACACGCCGGTTCAGCGGCTGGTAAACGGGCAACTTGTTCCTGATACAGTGGTAACCGTTAGTGAAGGCACAAGAAGCATTACCGCGGTAAACAGTTACCGGCAATTCAGCATTCCAATATTCATGCAATACAGTATTATTCAAAAAAAGCAATGGAGTGTAAGTGCGGTTGGCGGCATGTACATTAATATCAGCAGCAGCTATCAAAATGAGATTGACCGGAATGCTGCGGCTCCGTTATTGGTAACGCCTGCGGCCGAAAACAAAACGCAGACAGGCATAGATGTATTTGCAGGGGTACGCATTGGTAAAGCATTGGGAAGAAAGGTCGATTTTTTTGTAATGCCTTCAATGCGGTGGAATCTGACGAAGTACACTGTTGAAAACAGTTTACTGAACAGGAGGATGAACCAGGCTGGGGTGGGGTTTGGGATTTGTTATAAGGTCAAATAAAAATTCAGGCTATGAAATTCGCAATTACATTATTTATGCTGCTGTATGTGTTACATACGCAAGCACAAATTGTTAACATCCCCGATACTAATTTTAAAGCGATGCTAATTGCATCGGGAGTTGATATAAACAACGATGGAGAAATCCAGGAATTGGAAGCCTCTTTAATAACAGATCTTAATGTAACAGATGAGTATGGATTAATAACCGATATTACTGGCATTAAATCATTTTCAAACCTATTGAATCTCAATCTATCCTATACCCAATATGCATTGGTTGTTGATATCAGTGGAATGGCGAGTCTAAAATCGTTGAATGCATTCAATGCATATCTTGGTTTGTCTTCTGTAAATTTTAACAACTGTACTAATTTACAAGATGTAACACTTAAAGCTATTATCGATACCCTGTATCCCACAGGACTTGATAGTCTCAAAAATATACAACTGGATTTTTCGAAGCTTAACTATCTGAATTTCACCAATTGTAAAAACCTGAAATCGGTTGGGATCGCCAATACGAGTGTAAAATATGCCGATTTGAGCAACCTGGAAAGACTGGATAACTTTGGAGTAGGTTTCACTGACAGCCTGGAATACCTTGATCTTGGAGGTTGTTCGGGTTTAACGTACCTAAATATACATGCTGGTAATCTCCAACAACTGAACCTGTTGGGCTGTATCAATCTTACAAACCTTACAATATGGAGCCACGGATCTTTAGATGCGCTTGATCTTAGCACTTGCTATAAACTGGAAAATTTCTACCTATATGCAGGAGGACTAAAAAAACTGAATATAAAAAATGGAGTAGAAAGCCGGTTAAACCAGTTTGAATTATCATTGCAAGCGCCTTTTGAAATTTGTGCGGATGAGTTTGAAATTAATACCCTAAAGCAATATTTGCTGAACTTTTTCCCTGCCAATTTGCTGGAACAAATGAATATAAATTCTTACTGTACTTTTTTTCCTGGCGGGAATCACAATACGATACAAGGAAAATCATTATTAGCTGGAAACAATGGCACGTGTGACACAACCAGCCGGACTTTACCAAATGTATTGGTAAAAATTTCGGACACCTCCGGTTATTCATCAACACGTACTACAGGAACAGCTGGAGTTTTTGCACACTATCCTTACAAGGGGTTGTTTACACTTACACCATATTTTCCTTATCCTTATTTCACTGTAAATCCGGCAACTGCTTCTGTTGCATTTGATACCGCTAACGGTCTTACAGCAACAAGAGATTTTTGCATTCAACCTACAGGCATTCATAATGATTTAGAAATTTCTTTTCTACCCACATGGCCGGTTGCAAGACCAGGCTTTAATGCAGCCTACACTTTAGTTTACAAAAACCGTGGCACTACCACCCTTTCAGGAAATGTTACCGTCAATTTTGACAATAATAAAATGAATTTTGTATCCGCTTCTGAAAATGTAACTACACAAAGTTCAGGTCAGCTATTATGGAACTATAGTAACCTGCTGCCTTTTGAAAGCAGAACCATCGACGTCACTTTTAATTTACTGCCGCCGCCGGTGAATAATATCGGCGACACCATCAATTATTTAGCAGTCATCACGCCATCAGACAATGATGAAACGGCTTTTGATAATATTTTCATTCTTCCGCAGAGAGTGATCGGAAGTTTTGACCCTAACGATAAACAATGTATTGAAGGAAGCAAACTCGATATTAGCAAAATTGGTGATTACCTGCATTATCAAATACGCTTTCAAAACAAAGGAACGGATACAGCATTCAATATTGTTGTAGCAGATACATTAAGTGGCAACCTGGACTGGAATACATTTGAATATATCGGCAGCAGTCATACGGCTGATGTAAAACTCACCAACAACAAACTGGAATTTTTCTATCCTAATATCAACCTGCCATACAAAGCCATTGATGAGCCAGGCAGCAATGGCTGGGTGGCATTTAAAATAAAACCTAAGCCTTCGGTAGTAATTGGCGATTCACTGAACAACCGTGCTGCTATTTATTTTGATTTTAACCTGCCTATCATAACCAACACGGCCACGACCATTGTAAGCAGTACTGCCACACCGGTGCCTGTAAAACTGGAATATTTCTCCGTGAATAAAAAAGACAATGCCAATCAATTGAACTGGAAAGCCAGTTGCACTTATGGCAATGCGGCTTTTGTGATTGAAAGAAGTGAGGATGGCATTCATTTTAAAGCCATTGGAAATATTAATGCTACTGCATTGCGTTGCCAGTTGCCTTTTAATTTTATAGATAACAATCGTGTGGCAGGCAAAAATTATTACCGTTTGAAAATCAGTGATGCGGATGGAAAAAGTTTTTATAGTAAGACCTTAGTAACAGGCAATGATAAGGCGGGCATCGAAATTACAGCTGTCATAAATAATGTTGTTTACATTCACAGCAACAAACAACAAGTGATCTCTATAAAAATGATTGCTGCTGATGGAAGGGAAATATTCAATCAAAAGCAAACTGTTATTGCAGGAAATAACAATATCAGTTTAGCAATGAAAAATGCAGTCAAAGGCATTTACACTTTAATTGTTTATTCAAATAAAGGAGATACGATCACTAAAAGATTTATCAAATAATCAACTACTAATTAAATACCATGAAACCCTTTATTACTTTCCTCTTACTGGTAAGCACTTTATTTACAAAAGCGCAAGTTATAAACATACCTGACCCTGAATTTAAAAATGTTTTAGTCAACTACTATCCTGTTATAGATGTAAACGGGGATGGAGAAATACAGGTAAGTGAAGCCTTGGCGGTATCGAATTTGTCTATCCCCCAAGGTCCGGTTATCAGGGATATTACCGGCATCCGTGAATTCAAAAACCTGGATACTTTTTACGCTACAAATGAATCACTGGAGGTGCTGGATATCAATGGGCTGGATAAACTCTTGTATTTTACGGGCATGGCAGACTCAATAGCACCTAATTGCTTTTTTGGATGTGACAAACTAAAAAAAATGCTCCTGTCTATCGGTCATGCATCTAATTTCAATCCCGGCAGATTAGACAGTCTGAAATATTTTGATCTTCTCAAAGGTGATATTGGTATACTGGACATGAGAGATTGCAACTCCCTCGTCAATTTTAAAGTTTCTCCCGATCCTTCTATTAATGGACGCATCGGCCGCATCTATTTAGATAACATTGATAGTTTGAGAGAATTTGATATCTCTGTTGGTGTTGGCCCTGGAGTTTATACAGTTGATTCTATTGATCTTACCGGGTGCAAAAACCTGTTATCGTTCCAGGGAAGTACTGGTGCTTTTGGAAACCTCCAGCACCTTAATCTTGCCGGATGTCATAACCTTGCAATCCTTCACATATGGCAAAGCAAACTCCGCATGCTGGATCTAAGCGCTTGTTACAAATTGACAAACTGTCTTGTTCATAGTTCTGAGATCATGACCTTTAATTGTAAAAACGGACATGCTGATCCTTTTTCTATGTTATATATGCGCCCTGGTTCAAATATCTGTGCAGATGATTTTGAAATATCCAACATTGAACAGTTAGCAAGCCAGGGGGCTTACACCCCAACTGTTACTTCCTACTGTACTTTTTTTCCAGGTGGTCCACAAAATAAAATTTCGGGTATCAGCAGGTTGATTGCAAACAACAACGGATGTGAGAATACAGACAGGGTATTAAGCAATGTTCCTATAAAAATTACAGACGCGGCTGATAACAGGCAGGTAAATTACACGGGTACAAATGGCATGTACACCCATTATGCCGGGCAAGGCTCTTTTACACTAACCCCTTACTTTCCTTATCCCTATTTCTCGATTACACCGGCTGTTACTACTGTTGCCTTTGATACGGCAAACAGTTTAACGGAAACAAGAAATTTTTGTGTTGTATCCAATGGCACTCACAATGATTTAGAAATAACTTTTCTGCCCACCTTCCCACCAGCCAGACCAGGCCTGAATGCATCCTACGCCTTATTGTATAAAAACCGTGGCACCACAACACTTAGCGGAAATGTTGCTGTCAATTTTGACAATAACAAAATGAATTTTGTATCCGCTTCTGAAAATGTAACCACACAAAGCTCCGGACAGCTGCTTTGGAACTACAATAACCTGCAGCCTTTTGAGAACAGAACCATCCATGTCACTTTTAACTTACTGCCGCCGCCGGTGAACAATATTGGCGACACCATTTCATACCTGGCAGTCATCACGCCATCAGACAATGATGAAACAGCTTTTGATAATATTTTTATTTTGCCACAAACAGTGAACGGCAGTTTTGATCCCAACGATAAGCAATGCATTGAAGGAAGCAACCTTGACATTAGTAAAATTGGTGACTACCTCCATTATCAAATACGTTTTCAAAACGAAGGAACAGACACTGCTTTCAATATTGTTATAGCAGATACCTTAAGTGATAACCTGGACTGGAACACTTTTGAATATATCGGCAGCAGTCATACCGCAGATGTAAAACTCAGCAACAACAAACTGGAATTTTTCTATCCTAATATCAACCTGCCTTATAAGGCCATTGATGAACCTGGCAGTAATGGCTGGGTCGCATTTAAAATAAAACCTAAGCCTTCTGTTGTTATAGGTGACTCACTTAATAACAGTGCTGCTATTTATTTTGATTTTAATTTACCCGTGATCACTAACACGGCTACCACTATTGTAAGCAGTGCTGCTACGCCCGTGCCCGTGAAACTGGAATATTTTTCAGTGAACAAAAAAGAAAAAGGCAATCAACTGAATTGGAAAGCCACTTGCACTTATGGCAATGCTGCATTTGCAATAGAAAGAAGTGATGACGGCATTCATTTTAAAGCCATCGGGAATATTACTGCTACTGCGATGCGTTGCCAGTTGCCATTCAAGTTTACGGATAACAATCCTGCGGCTGGTAAGAATTATTATCGTTTAAAAATCAGTGATGCGGATGGAAAATGTTTTTATAGTAAGACTTTGGTAGTTGGCAATGATAAAGCTGGGCTGGAAATAGTTGCGGTGGCAAATAATACTGTTTACCTCAATAGTAACAAACAACAAATAATAACAATGAAAATCATTGCTGCTGATGGCAGAGAAATATTAAATCAAAAGCAAACTGTTGCTGCAGGAAATAATAATATCAGTTTATCAATGAAAAATACAGCCAAAGGAATTTACACTTTAATTGTTTATGCAAATGACGGAGACGCAATTACAAAAAAGTTTATAAAATAACTCAGAGCCCGCTATAATGTCGACTACCTTTTAAAGGTGGTCGACCTTAGTAACTACTAAAAACTACTGTAATGAAATACTTTATTACCGGAATGCTTTTAATTACAATGAATGTTGCAGAAGCACAAATTATTAATATTCCTGATGCAAACTTTAAAG
>JAKQJG010000177.1 GCA_029561305.1 Bacteroidota bacterium
CCATCTGCAAATGGAATTGTTTTGGCTTCCAGGTATTTATCAATATTATACGCAATAAAAAATTTCGGTGGTCTTTCGTTGGAAGGTTTATCAAGATAAAAATCATTGCGCCAGGGATCCTGTATGTCAACAATAAATGGAACATTGAATTTTCTTTTCCAATAAGGCCCCAGCGCCATTACATGAAAAGCTGTGGTAGAAAAATACACAAGGTCGAATTTGTGTTTTTTCAGCAATTCATTTCCTTTCTTCCTGATATGCCAGTAGCTTCTCATCGATAAACTTCCTAAGCCTAACTTACGGGTATGCCTGGTTTCAAAGGCTTTTACACTATGAATTTCTGTATTGGCAGGAATGGTATGAAGCAGCAACGGATCGATACTATAGCTCTCTATGTATGCTTCTTCAACAGTAATCACCACGGCATGCCAGCCAAGCTGTTCCAGGTAGGGAAGCGCCTGCCGCACCCGGTGCATGTCAGCTGCATTTACAGGCGGAAAATGGGGTGATATGATTAATACATTTTTCAGGATTGGTACAACTCGGAATAGTCACTGGATAATTATTAATGCAGCAAAGTATTTACTGCATTAATATCTGCCACTGCAAAATAATTTTCTCTTTTATCTTCATACTGTAATGGATATAAGCTGTTCGATTCAACATTATAGCCATACAAACTGTACCCGAACTCTTTAACGAATGCCAGCAATTCTTTGGCGGTATAAGTTGAATTTTGCATGGAAGTATTTATCTCCAGTTGAAGTACATCAATTTTTTTTTCCGACAACAGGCATTCTGCACCTTTTAAAACATCCAGTTCAAATCCTTCAACATCCATCTTGCAATACCGCAGACGTTTTATATTATGCCGGAGACAATACGAATCTAATGTGGTCTGTTTTATTTTTACCGTTGAAGAAGTTTGCCCAATTGTTATATGATTTTCCCCATCTAAACCTTTTGTGAAATAAACTTCACCTTCAAATGCCCCTGCTGCTTCATTGTTTGCTATTATTAATTTACCCAGCTTATTTGTCTCAATATTTTTTGTAAGGCGACGATAATTTTTTTCGTCAGGTTCAAAGCTGTGAATCGCGGCATCACCACTGGTAAATTTTGACATCCAGATACTATAGAATCCCATATTTGCACCAATATCAGCAACGACGTCTCCGGGCTTTACCAATTTTGCAATCAGGTTAAATTCCTCCCAGTCTACTATGTAATTGTACATAATCCACATTGACTGAAATGAATCATAATTTAGATATATGAACCTGTTTTCCCACAAATGAAAGCGGATATTGCTGAGTTTAAACAGCCTGATCAATTTCCATATCAATATTCTCTTAAAAGCAAAGAATGGCCTTTTTTTATTATAAGGCGTAGAAAAAAGTATTTTTAAAGATGTGATCATCGCAATTTTAAATCAATTATTTTAAAAAGGCCGGTTTTGTATATTAGTTGTAACCGCTTCAATCAAAATATTCCTTTCAGTTTCCCAATTCAGCACTTTATATCCTGTATCAAGGGCATTTTGCCGGTATTCATTCAACAGGCTCCGGTTATTTATTAGTTTTTTAATTTGTACAGCAAGTTCAGCAGGATCATCTGCTTTATACAGCATGCCAATATTTTGATAAGTATCTAACAACATTTTTTGTGCTTCAGTGTCAGACGCAATAATACAGTTACCTGAAAGGAGGTAGGTAAAAATTTTATTAGTAAGACACAAATTTCTGTTTTCAGATAAAGGCATTTCTGAAGCAAGGCCAATATCAAAAGAAGCGGCAATACTGAAAACATTTTCAGGTACTACAGGTTCTATAATTTTTATATTTTCTGGTTTCTTTGATTTAGACAGCAGTAACTGAATATAATCACGGCTTTTATTATTGCCAAGAAGGTAAAGGAACAGATCTCCATCAACAATATTCATTGCTTCTATTATTATTTCCAATCCTCTGTTTGGTCCAATATTCTGCGAAAACCAAAACAAATTTATTGTACCGGAATATCTGAAAACAGGCTGCTGAACAAACTTTCGGCTGAACACATTATTAACAGTAATCACGGGTACGCCTGGATAGTTATTTTTGTAGGCTCTGGCAATAAGAGGGCTTGCTCCTGAAATAAACGACGCTGTCGGTAGATATTGATCTTCAATGTACGTGATATGTTTTTTTTGATTAGCATAATAAACTGGTTCGCCCCTGTGATAGTCTTCTGCATCAAAAGCAAAAGGCACTTGGTTTTTTTTGGCGGCATGCGCTGCTGCTGGCAGCGCTCCTACATAGTGAGCTATATAAAAGTCTGCTTTGTATTTTGAAGCGGCTACCCACAATGCAAGTGAGGACCTTACCACTGCCATTTCTTTAAAAAAAGAAATGGGTATTAGTTGCATGGCAATTTTGAAAAATCTGTATAAAACTCTTGAGAAAAAATATGTTAACTTTTGGTTATGCGGGCTGCCTCCTGCTAAAATAAAATCATTCTTGTCAAGCAAGCCTTCATCAAACTTTTTTTTGTCAATGTGATGAGACCATTCTGCGGAATAAGTATATAAAACTTTTACTTGATAACCCGCATATAACAATGCTTCATATTCTTTCATTACACGTGGATTGGCTGCCGGCTGCCCTGTAGTTACGATAACTATTTTCTTTTTGCCAGCGTTGTCAAATAATGAAAGATATTTCCTGGCAATTCCAGGTGCATTAAATTTACTTAATGCATAATGCCTGCACGTGGTTCTGTCCAGCTCAGATAACCGGCTAACTGCATGTGCCATTTCCTGGAAAGTATTTACTTTAAATCCTGTTACACCTTCCTCTACCACTTCGTCAACGGACCCCCTATTGAACGCAATTACGGGAGTACCGCATGCCATAGCTTCTATCATTACAATACCAAAAGGCTCATTCCATTCTATCGGAAAAAGAAGCCCTTTAGCTTTTTGCAGGAAGTAATCCTTTTGTTCATCATTTACCTGCCCAACATGTGTTATCTGATTCCCGTCAATGTAGGGTTCAATTTCTCTTTTAAAATACTCCTGTTCTTCGGGTAGGGGCGATATATTACCAGCAATTATCAACGCATTGCCTGTTTCAATGGCTATTTTAATGGCTGTATGACAACCTTTTATTTTCTCTAATCTTCCTAAAAATATAAGCGGAGCAGATTTATCAAATTCTTTCTGCAACTGGTATTTTGAAAAATCAATTGCATTATAAACTGTATACCACTTGCCTTTTAAATTATTGCGTCGTATCAGGTTATGGCTGCAACCTGTAAATACAAGGTTCTTATTTGGAAGTGATACCGACTTATTAATATTTGAAAAACTTATCTCTCTACCATAAGTCATTATTTTCTTTACAGGATGATTAAGTATTGGCAGGAGATACAGCAACCTTCCAAAATTATGAATAAGGTCAAAGTTGTTCCTGTTTTTCCATAAAAAATTCCATGCATACAGGATTGCCTTTCTTACATCTTTTTCCTTTTGAGGAAATCCTTCTTTTCCAAAAGGATACATAGTACAACCTTCAACATGCGATCCTTCGGTTGATAGAATATGTACATCATGGCCCATCTCGCAATATTGCCTGGCAAATAAGTACACTAGTCTTTCATGTCCACCGTAACCCTTTGGCGGTACCAATATACCCGGATCCATTATTAGCAGTATCTTCATGATCTATAAAGTAAAATGTTTTAGACGTTTTAAGGTTATTAATAAATAATCAGGAAGCATACAACTTGATATATTGTTTATTGATGTCAGCAAAACTAATGGGTGGGGTAATATTTTTTTGCAAACTAATCAGCAACTCACTATCTGTTACCAGCGAATTCAATTGTTCAGTTAAACTCTCTAATGAATTAAAATCAAAGAGCAAACCATTTTTTCCATGTTGTACCTGTTCCATATTGCCGTATACTTTGCTGGCTAATACGGGTAGACCGGAAGCAAAAGCCTCCTGTATAACTAACGGTGACATTTCAGAAAATAAGGAAGGCAAACAAAACATATCATATTTTGAAAGCGTTTCAGTTACATCAACATTATTTAAAAAGCCTTTTACAGAGATATTGTTCGTTTTAGCGCTTTCTGCTACACAATCCCTGTAATAAGGGGAGTTTTCCTCTCTGCCAAATATATCCAAAGTAATAGATTCTTTGGTGAATTGCTGTACTGCTTTAATTAAAATATGAACCCCTTTTTGAGGCTGTATTCTGCCGACAAAAACAAGTTTTATTGGTAACTGAATTACTTTTTTAAGAATAACTGTTCTGTTGCATGAAACCATTGGCAAACCTTGGGGTATCACAGCTATTTTTGATTCTGGAACCCCGTTTGTCAATAAAATTTTTTTATACCACTCTGCAATTGCAATAAATTTATCGGTATATTTTATAGTTTCCACCAGGTCATTTTTTTTTCTCCGGATAATCAATGGTATAGAAAAAAAAGTTTTAAATTTTCCCGGTCTTAATAAATTAATACCACCTGTAAGTGCGAACAAATTGCCTGCTGCTGCTAAAGGTGAAGCAATGAAGCCTGGAATTTTAAAAAACGTATTGTAACTGCAGGCAGTACAATCATATTGGTCTATTTTACCTGAACATAGCTTTTTTTGACGTATTAAAATATTGGTGTTACAGGTAAGGAATGAAAGGTGCATCGTGATAAAAACTTTTGCACCAAACTGTTTGGCAATTTTAACATGGTTAATTGTGAAACTATTGCTGAGGTTCAGCTCATGAAAATGTACAATATCAGGATTCAGTTTTTTTAAAGTGACCAAAAAATTATTTAACCCTTCTGGCTTTATTTTTCCAGTATAAATATCCTGTAAATGTGGATTGCCCGTTTCTTTAAATTGGTATACATCTATCCCATCGTATTGGTAATGCTCTACCATATTGCCAGGAGATAGATACTCGATAAAAGGTGTAATTACTGCCACTATATACCCGTCATTCTGTTGCAATTTTGCCAATGTATGTGTATATACTTCTGTTCCGGCAAAATGGAAAGGAAAATAGTGAATCAGGCAATGAACAATTTTCATTGATGCTGTATTTTTAATTCAATCAAACTGCTACATATTTTTAATTAAACACAAAAAATAACTGATTTTAAATTCTGCTGTTGAATCGTTTCTGACACACGTAGTTGTAAGAGTGGTATCCCAAACATACAGGCAGTTGATTATTTTTAATCCATTGTTCCGGTGATTTTAATACGCCAAATAAATGTGCATGACGCCAACAACGATGCCACCTTATTTTTTTATCAACCTCAATGCTTCTGTAGTGTCATTTTTACCCAATTAAAACTATCATTTCTCTGCAACAGCGATTAATACAAAAGGCCCTTTTTTTCCGAGACTATCGGCAGCGGCAGGGTTTTCGAAAAACACCACCTCAAAATCATCTGTCGTTTCTTTTAATACTGGTCTTGGCTGGGTTCCTCTCAATTTTTGTTGAATCCATGCCCCCGCCCTTACAAAAGGATTTGATAAGATGCGGTTGAGATCAGACCTTATTTCGTTTTTGATCTTACCTTTAAGATTCAACTGCTGACCAAATAATTTTATATTGCTAAAACCTGATGATGCAAGCAATTCATAGAATTCGGCAGCAGTATATTCTTTCTCATGAAATTCCCATTCAAGACTATCCGGGCTGGATACCATTTTATTGGGTGTACTGATAATAATAAGGCCTTTATCCAAAAGATTCTGATAACAGGCCTTTAAAAATGCTTCCGGCTTTGGTAAATGCTCAAGTGTTTCAAAACTTACCACACAACCATAAGGCCCCTTTTGTGCAGCAGCTGCCAGTGTATGACAGTCATCTTCTAAAAACTCCAGATTTTTACTACTGAATTTTTTGTTGGCTATTTGCAATGCATGAGCAGACCTGTCTACTGCAACCACCGTACCAGCAGCAAGTACAGCAGATAAATAATTGGCACCATACCCAACACCACAGGCAGCATCGAGCAGCCTGGTCATATTTTTTCCAGCGATGTATTTTTCAGCAAACTGGTAGCGTACAATATGGTTGGCATAAAACGCATCCCATTCTATTGTACCTGGTTCTATTCTTTCAATTCCCATTGTGTAGTATCCTTACGGTAAGTTTTAAATAAGAAGACAGCATCGGTTCAAATAATTTGTATCAACCCTGTCCTGTAATCATTGACCGCAGTTTATTGGAAATATTAAATGCTTTTGCAAGTTGCCAAAGGTTAAATCCTGCAATCTTTTTCATTTCCACAGCAGTTGTATAATTTTTTTTCATCAGCGCCTGCCTGATAATATGCCGTGCCATCATTTTATCAATAGAAAGCCGGGCTGTCTTTTTTTCGGTGACAGTTAGCGGAGATTGCTCCAGCATTTCCGACATCAGCCGGTAACGTTGTGCTATCATTGTCGCATCCCTGAATTCATATTTCTCTTCCTGCTCATCGTGCTGCCGCCACCAGATCATTGCCGGCTGCACCATCAGCACTGGATATTCCAGGCTGATCTTCATCAGCAGCTCAAGATCTCCAATAAACCGCCTGCCGGAAAATCCATTGAATTTTTCAAATACGGACCGTTTCACCATTATGCCACCTGGTCCTGAATAAAAAAAACCACCTTGCAGGTAGTGTGCCTTATAGCTTTGCGCCGGTGTAAATTCCAATGGGAAAAGCAAATCAGGATTTGAGTAGTGGATATGTGCTGCAGTAAAGGCCAATGCGGCGCCAGGATTTTTTTCCAGGTAATGCACCATATTGTCTAACGTAAACGGGTACATCAGGTCGTCAGAGTCAAGGTACTTCAGGTATTTTCCCTTTGCATAGGAAGCAGCTTTGTTCCGGTTGTTGTAATCGCCCAGGTTCTGATCGTTCCTGTACAATTGTATCCTGCTGTCTGCTGCGGCATATTTTTGCGCAATATCAAAAGTTGCATCAGCGGAGCAATCATCACAGATAATAAATTCAAAATGAGTATAGCTGGAAGCCAATACACTTTCTATAGCAGCCCCGATATATTTTTCCCTGTTCCAGCAGGTCATTAAAACACTTACCAACGGTTTTTCCATATCAATAACAGTAAAGGTTCCGGCGTTTGAAATACCGGTATTTATTTATTTTAATTGCCTTACTATTTTAACCACCCTGTTGGGCATATATTTTTTATCAAGCCTGTCAAGAGAAATCACAGCCTTCTTTTCCGCCCGTCTCCATTTTGTATATTCCAGGAACAGGCTGAAATAATGATCAGCATTCTGCAAAATATCGTAGTTTTTTTTTGCCAGTTCAAAACAATTTTTCTGCATTTGCTGTAGTAAGGAACGGTTGTGATGCAGCAATGCTATCTTCCCGGCAAAAGCTTCTGTATCGTTTAATGGTACCCGGTAGCCAATGCCTTCCTGCACAATATCCCTGATGCCGCCCGGGAGGTCGTTTACAATGGTAACAACCGCATTGGCCAGGCTTTCCAGTATTGAAACAGGCGTGCCCTCAAAAGATGTAGGAAAAACAAAAATATCCTGTTGTGCCAGCAGCGTATATACTTCACCGGTACTGTCTGGTTCAAAAAATGAAACATTATCTGCCTGCTCCCACTGCTCCTGCAGCTGCTGCTTTAACGGACCCTTTCCAATAATGGTCCATTGTACCTGGATGTTTTGGGCTTTCAAAAGGGTTTCAACATCATGCAGGAGCATTACTCCTTTTGAATGTTCCAGCCGCCCAAGAAAAACAAGCCGTAGTTGCACATTGTTTTTTTCTGGCATTGCCTGCAGCTGTTTTACTCCATAAGGAATGTAAAAATTTCTGCCGGCAAAAGACTGAGGGTCGGCTGCATATACCGCATCGCTAAAGAAGGAGGAGTGCGCCACAGCCACATCGATCAGATTACCATACTGTATATTTTGTGAAACATAAAAATAATCATGCAGCAGGTGAAACACCGTTTTGGTATTATTGAAACGCCTTGCTGCCTGGATAGTAAGTCCATTATCTGTAATAACAGCACCTTCACCGCTTCCTAATAAATCATTCAGCCGCTTTTGTACGTGGTATTGGTTTTCTTTATATGAATAATTAAAAGTGATCACTTCATCTGCCTTAAAACTGTCTTTAAAAAGCGGCCGGTTATCTTCTTTTGCCCGGATCAAAATTACTTTTGAATGAAAATTTCCGATCAGCTTACTGTAGTTGACGATGTTGTAATTGAAACTTGCCACGCCACCCATACAGGCCGGTAATGTAAAAACAATTTCTGGCTTACCTGTTTGCTGCATACGTTTGAAACCATTTTACGTAAGATTCAATTCCATCCTTCAATGTGATGCTGTTTGTAAAAGCAAGGGAAACCGTTTTTGAAACATCAGCCTGCCAGTTTAGCGGATCTCCCTTTTTTTGCTGACCATTAAAGTGGATCTTTTTCCCGTTTCCAAAACATGCTTCTACCAGGTTGGCCACCTTCCGGATACTGACTTCAGTTCCGCTTGCAGCGTTATAAATTCCCATATTAAAATCTGCCTTTTCCAGTAACAGTTGGGTTAATGTTACAAGGTCGTTGATATGTAAAAAGTCTCTCGACTCATTTCCCGTTCCAAATAATTCAATTTCGGATGCTGTAAGAAGTTTGTTGCAGATATCCCACAACAACTGTTTTTTTAATCCGCTTCCATAAATAGAAAAAGGCCGCATGATACATACCGGTATATTGTACAGCCGGTGGTACTCACTGCATAATTGTTCGCTCATCAGCTTATTAAATCCATACGCAGATACAGGGCTTGTAAAGGCTGTTTCTTTTACAGGCAGTTCTGTTGGGTTACCATATACAGCAGCACTGGAAATATGAATAAAACGACAGGCTGGCTGAAACCGGCGCAGGCAGTCAAGTGTTTTTGCCACTGCATAGGTATTGGCTTCAAAATCGCTCAGGGGGTGAAGCATGGAAAAACCAACATTACCGTTTCCAGATGCATTGATGCAGGCATCAAATTTCTTTTCAGCAAATAAGTCATCAAATGCAGGCGACAGTATGGAGTGTTTGTGATAAGAATAACCAGGGGTACTGTATTCTGTAAGATCGCATCCATCTACGGTATCTCCCCTGCTGGTAAAATACTTTACCAGGTTGCTGCCGATAAAGCCTTCTGAACCGAGTATAAATATTCTCACCGCCTGGTTAATTTATTTGCAGAAAACAGGTCATGAATAATTTCATCCGCCTTAACCGCTTCCGTTAGCCCGGTTACTGTATTATATACCGGCAAACCATCGATCGTTTTTACTTTATCTTTTCCCCGGTGCCAATCACCTGTGGAAGCATTGTAAGCCTCTGTAAATTTTTGAAAAACATAACCTTCCCTGGGTGACACTGTCTTTATTCCCAATTGGGGCACGTAGTTGTTGTCAATAAAGTAGGCATTGTTACCTGCACTGTTACATCCAATAAAACTGTATCCCCTTTCAGCAGCCAGGTTATACGCCGAAAGCAGCGAAATGCCATAGTAATTAAAGGGATATTTTGTGCCCCTCACAAAATTCTCCTGGTAGGGAATAGTATAGGGATGGTTATAACCATACAGTGAATTGTACTCGCAAATAATGATGGCTGGTTTTATATCCGTTATGGCTTTCCATACCCAGAAATCATTACCATCAATATCAATACTTAAAATTCCCGGCTCTTTATTAAAACCGGTAGTGGATAGCAATTGGTTTATATTGGCTGAGGTGATAAAGGAGCAGGCAGCCTGCAGATCAAAAAATGTATAGAGTTGTTCTCCTTTAAGTGAATCAATATTTTCTTCGCTTCCGTCCATTACAAAACCCGACCAATTATTATTAACCAATAAAAAACGGGTATTGGCCTCACGGTAATTTTCAACGCCAAATTCTATAAATGTTGGATTGATGGATGGCAGTTGCTGAACCAACCATTGTATGATACCATCATCGCCGAATTGTGAGAATACCTGGAATTCCACTTCGGCAAGGCTGTTGATATTTTTTTTGTGACTATTGGCCGCAGCCTGCAACTGGCCGAGGTTTACCTTGGGGCTTTTGTAATCATTTATATGTGCTCCATGGAGGGCATTGAGTTTTTTATAATTGCCCAGGTTGCGGTTGACGTCTTTGAGAATTTTAATGATTTTTCCAAACATGTATTTAGCAGTTAAGATCAGTTATGTGGTTTAAATATCACACCCTGCCCGGTCGGCAATTGCAGTACCTGTACCTTTTTTTCTTTGGCAAATTCATTAAAGGCATCATGCTGTTCTTCGTGGCCGATAAACCCATAATCATCCAGCATGATGATGCCTCCCGGAACGACCTTATCCCAAAAGAAATGAGCAGCAGCAATTTCAGGGCTTGTACAATTCATATCAATAGAGAGATAACAAATTTTTTCAGCATTACATTGCGGTAATGTTTCAGGTACGGTACCCTTTATAATTTCAACAGGATAGTTTTGAAATATTTTGCAAACCCATTCGTAACACTCTTCGTAGTTACTGTACTTCGTAAACAATCCTGATTCTTTTTCCTGCTCTGATAAATGATCCAATGCGAGGCCGTTGTAGGTATCAAACAGCCACATCTTTTTATTTAAAGAAGAAAAATCCAGGTATTCCATTATTGCCATGGCATAGCCGCCCTTGTACACACCACATTCTGCAAAGTCTCCTTCCAGGTGCTTTACTTTATTGGCAAAATAACAAACGATATAATAACGCCAGCGCATATCAAAGAATTCACCCTCCTTTCCACGCCAGTCGTTTACCTCCAAAGATTTTTTGTAGGCATTTTTAAAACCAGGCTCGTCCAGGCAGGCGCTGCTGTTAAAGAGTACCAGCCCGTCAGAATTATAACTGGGTTTTTCTGCCTTGTGGCTGCTGATGCGGTTCACCAGAAAAACATGCTGGTTTATCAAACGGAAATTTTTTATGATCCATTTGATCCGTTCTGCCTGCCAGGCTATTTTTCTTAAAAGACCTTTCATGATTATGTGTTGTACCTTATGATCCGCTGTGGATTACCTACCACGATGGCGTTGGCAGGAACATCGTTTGTAATAACGGCGCCTGCACCAATAACAGCGCCTGCACCAATGGTAACACCTTTGAGAATGATAACATTGAATCCTATCCATGCATCATCACCAATCACCACTGCTTCTTCTTTCAGATCCACTTTTTCCTGGAAGCCTCCTTTGAAAAAAATATGAATAAAGTCTTGGTGTCTTTCCGCTGCGTTTAAGGGATGGGAAATGCAATCATGAATATTTACATTGTGTGATATCAACACCCGGTTACCAATGCTGATTTGTTTTGCAGACCATATCCTTGTACCTGGCCCAACATAACAATCTTCACCAATATGGATATTTCCCCCATGTTTAAAAAGGATCAGCTCACCATTTATTACAGACCGGTTACCAATTTGGATACATTCCCGTTTACCCCGGTAGTTTTTTATAACAGCTTCATCGGCATTAACGCTGGTACCTATTACCGCATCCGATGATTTTTGTTTCCTGTCTGCCTCCAGTTCACGGCGTCTTGCTTCCCGGTAACCCAGCAGGTAAACCTTGTAAAAAATCGCTTTTATAATATTTTTCACTTGCTGAACTTTGAAAGCCGTGCCCTGAGGGAGTATCTGAATGCCTGCATCCGCTGGTTAATGGAATGCAGATGCTTTCGGTATGTTTGTGCCACCGGTTTGTGTGCCGGTAATTTTGCAATGATCATTTGTAAAAACTTCAATAGTCTTTCATCATTGATATCGGCTGGCTTTACAAACCCACCGGGAAAAGGTGCCGCTGTTATCATGTCAATGGCCTTATCAGGATTGTTCTCGAGATAAAGGATTGCATTGATAAAATCGTCTTCCGTTTTAAAAGCGTGATAATTCAAAAATCGCTTTTCATTAAAGTCGAGGCTGGCTTTTGGATTGCCCCAATAAAGTGGTATACTGTCGGTGAGCAGGGGCTCCAGTATTTTTTCGGTGATATAGCCGTCGTGTGAGCTGTTTTCGAATGAAATGACAAAGCGGTAATCTTTTATAAAGTCGATCTTGCTTTTCACGGGGCCGCCAACGTTATTTAAAACCATTCCACCAGAATCAACTGGTTTAATGGCATTCAGTTTTTTGAAAAACTCAATTCTTTTTTTTGAAGCTCCGTTTGATACAACGATGCAGCAGAATTTCTTTTTTTGCATCCACTGCTTTTTCAGTTCCTCCCTGCTGCGCTGTACAAAAAGATTGTCAACAGGCACATTCAGCAGTTTTGGAAACATGTCAATATAATATCCATACAAAGGATACCGCAAGTGCCTTTTATCGTTGTTAAAATCAAACGTCAACGCATAGTCGCAGGCATTAAAATCGGGCCGCATATTTTCTGCACAGTAAAAAAGGCGGGTGCAGTTGAATTGAAGATATTCTTTTCCAAAACAGGAGTAAATAAGCAGGTCTGGTTGCTTTTCATCCAGCACAATAGAAAAATGCGGGGAAAGCAAATTATAAAAAAGATTATCTGCAGGAATAAAACGGTCCCAAAAATCAGTGAACCAGAGCCTGAGTGTTTGCTTCATTATTTTCTTACAAAAAGTACATTGCCCATATCCCAGCCTGCAGGTATGGCCTCAATTACTGCCGTAAACCCGTTTGCTTCAAGAAAGGATTTATATTCACTGTACACTTCCACCCCTTCGTAGGTTTCTTTTGTACTTACTTCTGTATGAATTACAGTTACTGTTTTTAATATACGTGGAGATGCTTTAAGCATTTTTAATTCAAAGCCCTGCATATCCAGCCACAAAAGATCTATTTTTTCAATGTTGTTTTCTCTTGCCCAATCATCAAGGGTAACAGCGTTCACTTCAATTTTTTTCTTAAAGATTGTTCCGGGGTGATCTGTCAGGTGTTCTTTAGGTTCCAGCAAGGAACTGGAGGCAGTGGAACTTCCTTCACTTACATAAAAGCTTTGTTTACCATTAAAATTACTTAATGCCAAAGGAACGCAGGTGACAGCGTTATTGCCTGCCACATTTTTTTTTAATTGAGCAAAGATCTCCGGCATCGCTTCAAATGAATACACTTTTGCATTAAGTGATGACGCCAGCTGAAGACTGTCTGCACCATCGAAAGCACCACAGTCAATAACTACCGGCCGTGCAGGAAGGTATCTCTTTAAAACCCTTTTGGATATTTGTTCATTTCTGGCAGCTGGAATACCATACTGGTGAAAAAGAAAAGTTTTGAATTTAACAGCAGCTGCCCTGAATTTTGAAAGCATAATTAATTGGTAGGAAGTATTCTGATAATATCTTTTTCTACAGAAAGGGTGTAAGGATGTGCAGCATCCAGCAGCATTTTTCTTATCTGTTTAATGGTTGGGTAATCATTTTCACCATTAAAGAGCCGGGCATCATCAATTAAGATCACATGCTTGTGCTTGTCGTTCAACAGGGTTTTTAATTCATTTACAACTGGTGTATCCTTTTCACCCCTGGCCGTAACAATATATTCGCTGCCCATAAAAAATTCAGATGAATAGTGCCCATCCAGCCAGTACAATGTGGGGGCGTCAATTTTCAACACCAGTTTTTTTAGCTCTTCACCACTGTCACCTTGTATGATCTGTACGTTTTTGTTGCCGGCAAAACGGGCCGCTGCTTTTTCTGCCAGCGTTTTTGACAGTTCAATAGAATACAGTGTATCAAACTTTTGGCGAAAATATTCGACAGTGTCTCCAAGAAAAGTTCCTGTTTCAACAAAAGCATGAATAGAATAACTCCGGGCAAAACCTTCTATCACTTGCCTTTTTTCAGCATAAGGAACATCGATCTTTTTGACAAAAAATTTCCGGTAGTAAAAAGAAATGATATGCTTTATTTTTTTCATCAATGAGCTAAATTAAATTAAATGTTTACGCCGGACAATGTATGTATAGAATAACAGCGCCTTTCTGAAAGGGAGACCTCAGGATTAACTTATTATTTTTTTGTGATGCTGTTTTTAAGAATACTCAGCCGGTTTTTTACTTTCTTGACGAGGGTGTTCCTTTGTATTTTGTATGGATTGATCTTTTCTTTCCCTTCCGCATCAAAGGATACGAGATTGATACTGTTATGAGAAGTGGTAAAAACTTTTTTGTCCTCCTTACGGGTGCCATAAAAAAGATTACAACCAATTTTAGCATGGAAAAAATAGCCTGCTTTTAACAGGATCGCTTCTAATCCAGCTTTATGAATATCATCTTTATACTCAATAATAAAAATCCTTGGCCTGTACTTTGAAAGATCGAGGCCGCTGAGTGCATGTATTTCGTACCCTTCAATATCAAGTGAAATAAAGTCAATTTCCTTTACACCTGTATCAGAAAAAATCGTATTCAAAGTTTTCATGGGCACTTTTTGTTCAACAAAACCATGAAAAAATTCTTTATAATGATCCTGTTGCCACCTCAACTCCTCCGATTTATCAAGTGTAGAAAGGCTCCCCAGTTTGTTTGCATAAAAGGTTACCTCCTCAAGATCTTTTTCACCAACGGCACAGTGAACTATTGTGGCTGCGGGCCGGTTCTTTTTAAGTTGAGTAATAAAGTCATTGTGCGCTTCAATACACAGACCTTTCCAGCCTTTCTTTTCAAAAAAATAGGTATTGCTGAACTCGATTCCATCAAGACAGCCAATCTCAACATAGTACCCGCTGGATTTTCCCTGGAAAATCCTGTTTAATAAAAAATCTTCCCCGTGCTGTCCGTAATACTTTTCTGTCATTAGTTAGTTTTTTTAATAATCTCCCAAGGCAAAGAAAGGCAAATTTTTCCATCTGTATATTGACCGTTGTATGCCTTGTTGTAATTACCGGTTTGTTCCACATGTATCCTGATGGTGACACCTTCCATGGGTTGCACCATCCGTATAGCGTGTATGCCAAATAAAAACCGGAGATCATATGTAATTGGTGATAAAATATCGTTTGGTATTGTAACTGCAGAAGTATAGTTTCCCGGTTCTAATGCCTGCATACCATCGGTAGCTTCATCATGAAAACTTCTGAAAATAACGGTTCCTGAGTCATCACATAAATCCATGAAGATCCTGAAACCAGTAAGCTTATTTTTGAGCTTGTATTTGATCTTTACATCCAGTGGCTTCCCATTAACAACACTCGAAAATACTTCGTCTCCGTTTTGAAACATTTCTATGTCAAGTAATTCAAAATCCGGATCAGATGGAGCTTTATCTATTTTAGTATGCAATTCTTCCTTTGTTTTAAAGGTTTCGCCATGGCTCATGTAATTATCGGTAACCCTGCTGATCTTATCCTGTAAAATCAATTGACCGTTCTTTAGATAAATACCTTTTGTACAAAGGTTGTTGATCGCCTGCATATTGTGGCTTACAAACAAAACCGTTCTGCCTTCATTATTGCTGACGTCCTGCATTTTACCAAGACATTTTTTTTGAAACTGGGCATCCCCTACTGCTAAAACTTCATCTACCACCAATATTTCGGGTTCAAGGTGAGCAGCCACGGCAAATGCCAGCCGTACATACATGCCACTGCTGTAGCGCTTCACTGGTGTATCCAAAAACTGTTCAACCTCTGCAAAATCCACTATTTCATCAAACTTGGTTTTTATTTCCTGCCTGCTCATGCCTAAAATAGCACCGTTTAAAAATATGTTTTCCCTCCCGGTAAGCTCCGGATGAAATCCTGTACCCACCTCCAGCAGGCTTGCAACCCTGCCCTTTATACTTACGGTGCCTTTAGTGGGCTCGGTAATGCGGGACAAAATTTTGAGCAAGGTACTTTTGCCTGCCCCGTTTCTGCCTACAATGCCCAGCCTGTCTCCCTGCTCAACAGTAAAATTAATATCATTGAGCGCCCAAAAAGTTTCTTTGCTTACAGCAGGTTTTGTGTTAAATGGAAAGGAAAATATCTTTTTTGCTTTTTGACTCACAACATCCCTCAATGCCGTATATCGCTCTCTTTGTTCGTGATTAATAACAAAGCTTTTGCCTACACCTTCTACTTTTATAACTACTGACGACATACTTAGATATTATCTGCAAATGATTTTTCCATCCTGCGAAAATAAAACAGGCCCAATATTAAAAATACCAAACTGATAATGATTGAATTTAATAGCGACTGCCACTCTATCGGATCACCCAAGAGGCAAAACCTGAAACCATCAATTACACCCACCATTGGGTTTAATTGAAACAGCCAGTGAAGACCCGGTGACAATTTTTGCAAAGCATGGCTGCTGGTATATCCAACGGGCGTTATGTACAGCCCAAATTGAATCACAAAAGGAATGATGTAGCGAAAATCGCGGTACTTGACATTCAGCGCCGTTAAAAGCAATCCAAATCCAAAGGCACAAATAAACGCCAGCAGGATAAAGGCCGGCAGCAATACGATTTGCCAGCCCGGAACAAACCTGAACCAGGCCATCATTACCAGCATAATACCAAATGATATGGCAAAATCAACCAGTGTAGTAATAACTGAACTGGCGGGAACAATCAACCTCGGAAAATAGACTTTCGTGATAAGATTTGAGTTGCCAATAAGGCTGTTGCTTGATTCACTCAGGGCATTGCTAAAGAAACTCCATGGAAGCATACCGACAAACACCATCAGTATATAAGGCGCCTCACCAGTATAATCAAGATTGGCAATCTTATTGAAAACAAAATAAAAAACGATACTGGTAAGCAATGGCCGGATAACGCTCCAGGCAGCCCCAACAACGGTTTGCTTGTACCGTACCTTTATATCACGCCAGCTAAGAATATAAAAGAGTTCCCTGTAACGCCACAGGTCTTTCCAGTAATTCTTTGCTGAATAACCTTTACCTATCACCAGATCCCAGGCACCGTCCTTCTCTTTATAACTGCTCATTTATTTTTACTTTTCAATTCAATGCAAGAATGGAACTGCATTTTTCTTTGTAACTGTCAAAACTGAACAACTGGTTCAACAATACCCTGTCAGGTTTATAATGATCCCTGTTCTGTATCACCTTTTCTATTGCATTTTCAATATCGGCCCGGTTGTCGCAGTCTACCAGCATACCCAGGTTGCCGTTATCCAAAGCATCTGCCGAACCATCTTTATTGCCTGCTATTACCGGCAAACCATAATACATTGCTTCGATAAACACGATACCAAAGCCTTCTTTTTTGCTGGGCATTACATATACATCAGCCAATGAGAAAAGTGCAGCCAGGTCCTCATCAGGTATATACCCTGTAAAAATCACTTCTTCTTTAAGGGAGGCTTTTTCAATTAATGTATCCAGCCTTCTCTTCTCAGATTCATCATACTTGCCTGCAATTATATATTTTATACCCGGGTATTTTACTTTTAAGTTATTGAGCGAATATAAAACATGGTCGTACCCCTTGTATAATTCTTTTGAAGACATACGGGTAAGTGTAAAAAGAACGGTGTTAGTTTTTTCAAGTCCATATTTTTCCATAAAGCCTGCATCCCTGGTTGGATGCGGTGGAGGCAAATAAGGATCAAGGCAATTATTAAATACCACGATCCTGCTGTCTGCTATACCACACATTTCCATCAATTTACTTTTTGTAAAATGGCTGACCGCCAGGATAGTATCGCATTTACTGAGCATTTTTTTCCTGGTAACTGAAAGCGGTTTCCAAACCTCGATGCCATGCGCAAAAAGCAGGAGCTTTTTTTTAGGGAATAATATCTTGGCCAGGTAGCCTACCGATAAAAGATTGATGTGACTGACAATGATAATATCTGCCGCGGAAGCCTGGCGAAGTGTACTGAAAATAAACCTGAACTTAGCTTTACCAAAACCAGTAAAGCTGCTGACAGGTATGTACTTTGGATCAACTTCTTCTGACTTGTCGTAAACGGAAAACACTTTTACCTGTATGTCTTTTACGGCAGTTGCAATATCATTCAGCGCTTTTCCAAATATCCTGCATACTTTTTCTATCCCACCTGTGGCAGAAAAAACACGGAGCGTTAGAAACAGCACATTTTTACTCATTGTTATGAGAAGCCAGCAACATCAGTGTAAAAAAATGGGACCAATGAAGTTTGCCTTCCTTAAATTGAATAAAGGCTGCATCCACTTCCCTGTTACCGGTAGCGGCATACCTGCTATTGGCAAACCATTCTGTAAAAGGAAAAGAAAAACCCATTTTGGGCCTGTTCCAAATGGAGGCGGGAAGCTGATGGCCAAATGCATCCACTAATAACTGTTTGCTGTTTTTTCCCTGGTATTTGATATTGCTGCTAATTGCGAATACGGTTTTTAAGAATTCTTTGTCTAGAAAAGGAACCCTTATTTCAAGTCCATGGGCCATGCTCATCACGTCTGCATCTCTCAGCAACTGGTTTTGCATATACAAATTGGTTTCGAGCCAGCTTGCCTGGTTACCATACGACAAATAGTCAATTCCCGGAACTAAAGGTGTTTCCTCAAGTATCTGCCAAACTGCGGCTTCATCCATTCCCAGGTGGGCGGCAATATCAGAAGGAATAAAATGCCCTCTTAAAAAAAGATACTTGCCTACAGCGCCATTGATACTTAAATAACACAAGCGCCTGAATCTTTTTGATTGCCCTTTGCTGCTGGCTCTTAACAATTTGCCCGGCATTTTTGCCAGGAGTGATGCCATTTTGATCCGGCTAAAAGAAGGGTAACCACCGAATAATTCATCTCCACCGATACCAGACAGCACCGTTTTGAGGCCACTTTCTTTTGCAAACCTGCTAATATACCAGGTGTTAATACCGTCACAGCAAGGCAGGTCCATCGCCTTGATGATGCCTGGCAATGACTGATGAAAATTTTCTTCCGTCAGCAAAAAAGAATGGTGTTCGCAGGAGAGCTGTTTTACCAATTCATCCTGGTATTTCTTTTCGGAATACAGGCTGTTTTCAAAATGAAGCGATACTGTAGAAAGGGTGGTTTGTTTTGCTGCCAGCATTGCAATAACGCTTGAATCCAAACCTCCACTCAAAAAAACGCCCAACGGGGCATCTGAAACCAAGTGCCTTTCAATGGCTTGAGAGAATTTTTGTTTAATTAATTCTATGGCTTGCTTATGAGAATCTGTTTTCTCAAGATAGCTTAACCTGTCAAACGTGCTGGTGGTAGTTCGGCCCCTGGCTATATCATACACCAGGTAGCTGCCCTTTGCAAGTGGCGTTACTTCTTTTAGCGTGGTAACCGGTTCGGGCAGGTGGCCATATGCCATAAAATGAACCTGCCAATCAGGATTTTCGTTGTTAAGCTGGGGAACCTGTTTTAAAGCTCTTACCTCTGAGGCGAAAGCAAATAATTGGGTTGTATTGGCATAATACAATGGCTTAATACCGGATACATCCCTTGCCAGTATCAATTCATTTTTGGAGTGATCTAACAAAGCAAAGGCAAACATGCCACTAAAAAGCTCAAATGCATTTTCGCCCCATTTATCATAAGCAGCCATGATCATTTCGGTATCGCTGTTAGAGGAGAAAGCATAGCCGTAATTTTTCAGGCTTTTCTTCAACTCTTGATAATTGTAAATTTCCCCGTTGTAGGTAATGGTATAATTATTATCCCGGTGACTATAACTCATCGGTTGCTGCCCGGCATCAGATAAATCTATGATGGAAAGACGACAATGTCCAAGTACCCCATTAAAGGCAGGGTTTGAATACGTGCCGTTACCATCAGGACCACCATGCTTTTGCACAAAGCACATCTTATTTACAATAACATCCAGTTCTTGTTTTTGCAACGAAGGGCTTAAAGCCCCGGCAATACGGCACATTGGTTTTCAGGTATATCGTGTTATTAAGGTAATGCAAAGCAGGAAAGTTGTGCCGGAAAATTATGTTTTACAAATTTTTCTGGTTGGTTAACATTTCATTATTTATCCTGCAGGTAAAGGGGCTCCAGGTTCTTTTTGTCGAATTGTGCCTGCAGGGAGATACCCATACTTTCAATACGCACTTTGGCCTTGTTACCTGCCAGTTCAATCAGCATGCCATGGTAATTCATCATTAAGCCTTGCTTGATGCGGACTTTCGTATTGATTTTAAGCCCTCTTTCTTCTGCCACCTGCACATCACTAAATTCGTTCAGGAATTTTCTGATCGTATTGATCTCCTCTTCTTTTATCACTGCAGGTTTGCCAAGCCAGTAAACAAAGTTGAGTATCCCATTCACTTTCCTCAGGTCCCATTTTTTTGCATCTTCTGTTTTTACAAAAACATAAGACTTGAAAACAGGCTCCAAAACAACTTTGCGCCGGTCGCTCCATTGCTTGATCACTTTGTTTAAAGGACAGTAATTTTCATATCCTTTTTCAGTCAGCAGCAATGCAACTTTTTTCTCCCAACGCGGCTTGGTATATATAGCGTACCAGTAAGATTTATTTGTGTCCATCCAAAGCTTCGCTGTCCCTCAGTTACATTAAAAATGCAACGAGGGCAGTAATTTTTTATTTACAGGAGTATCGCCAACAGGCCAACTTATTCCCTGATATTCTTTTTGATCCTTTTCCAAAACCGCTTTATCCAGCTCCACATATTACTATTGTCGTCTATTGCATAACCATATCCATAACCATAACCATAACCATAGCCGTAACCATAACCATAGCCATAACTGCTATTAAAACCACCAAGCGATATACCCCGCTTTTTAAGTCCATTGAATACAATACACATGTTATTGAACTTCTTCTGCTCATACAGTTCGTTTATCATGCGAATAAAAACCTTGGGGGTTTTATCATGCCGCACCACGTATAAGGTAACATTACAGAAGTCTTTGAGCAGCTGGGCATCTGTAACCGGGCCAATGGGTGCAGTATCTATAATTACATAATCAAAATTCGCCTTCACCGTTTTTATCAGTTCTGTAAAGGAATTTTTACCAATAAGCTCCGTTGGATTGGGTGGTATGGTACCGGCGGAGATTATAAAGAGATTGGGTACGCTGGTCTCCTTTGTTATTTCGTCCATCGTTGCTTTTCCCTGCACATAGTTGGATATACCCGGCTCCCTGTTAATACCCATCAGCTTACTCAGCTTCGGCTTTCGAAGATCCATTTCGAGCAGGGCAACTTTTTTACCGGTAAGACAGAAACTGATAGCAAGATTGATGGCAATAAAACTTTTACCTTCACTTGATACACTCGATGTAACCAGTATTGTTTTATCTTTTTCAGAAAGCCCCCTCATAAAAAGGTTTGTTCGCAACGACCGGAACTGCTCCGCAATTACTGTTCGTTTACCCTCGCCAATAACTACAGGCGACAGTGTATTTGCCTGTACTATCTCGCCTGCAAAAGGCACTTTGGTTTTTTCCTCTATATCTGACCGGAATAATATTTTGCTTTTGAACTGCTCTTTAAAAAGTACAATAAAAACAGCAGAGAGTAACCCAATAATAAATCCGGTAACATAATAATCCTTTGCAACCGGGCGCACGGGGCCATAGGATGTTGGGGTTTCCAGCACCCTCAGATCGGATGAAGTAGCGGCGGATGAAATGGCAGTTTCCTCACGCTTCTGCAGCAGGTAGCTATAAATATTGTTTTTGATGAGTTGCTCCCGGCTTATTTCAATAAGTCTTCTCTCCTTGCCTGGCAAAGAAGATAAAAGGGAAGCATTCGCACTGATATCATTATTGTAACTCTGTATCTGTGAAGTGAGCGTGCCGCGGATGTTGGCAAGGTTTTCCAGAATATCTTTTTTTATCCGGCCGGTCTTTTCATTGGCCAGCAAATACTTTTCACTTCTTTCCCCGGTAACTGCTTTTATCTTTTCCTGTTCAAACTCAGCTTCGTATAGTTGGTCAAGCAGGGTGCTTAATATCTTGTCTTCCACCATATTAATGGCAGGCACCGTGCCCGGGGCTGAGCCTTTAGATAGCGTATATCTTTTTACCTGGTCCAGTACGGTCAGCTGAAATTCAGACAGATCCTTTTTGGTTTCAACCTCTTTTACTTTGGCAAAATAGGCCTGTGCTTCACTGCCTAAACCATAAATAGATTCACGGGATTTATATTGTTCAATATTCCGTTCTACACTATCCAGTTGTTTTAGCAGATGCCTGAGCCTGTCATCAATAAAGTTCAATGTTTTTTTGGCGATCTCGTTTTTTACCTCGATCCCTTCTGAATTGTATATCTGGAAAAGTCTGCCCAATATATCCCTTGCCTTATATGGTTCCGGCCCTTCCAGTTTAACATCAAGTACGGTAGACGCATTGGAAATAGGAGCAACTTTTAGTGGACCAGCTATCTCCATAGCAACGGAATAAGAGGGCCTTATTTTTACAAAATAGTTTTTCCCCGTAACTGATTTTGTGTATTGCTCATTGATTTCAAAATAATAATCACAACCGGCCAGGTTAACAGTGGCGCTAAAAGGAACTTTTTTGCCGTCAATCTCTACTGTTCTTTTTGACCAGTCTATTTTAAAATAAAATGTAGTTACGTTTTTTACGCTGTCTTTATTTACAGCAATAAATTTAACAGGTGAGTTGATGCCATATAATTCTTCCAGTTTAACCTTACCCTGGTTATACACGGTTGCATACAGGTCAAGTGTATCAGAAACCTGTTTCAAAATATCGGACGACTTTAAAACGATTATTTCATTGTCAACAATTTTCTTGTCACTAAAAATATTCAATGCATCCAATACTTTGGAATCACTGCTTCCCTTGTTGGGATCTTTCAACAATACTTTTGCGGTAGCAACGTAAATAGGAATTTGAGAACGAAAATAGATATAAGAAACACCCAGCGCCAATGGAATGGTAAGTGCAAACAGGGGCCAGAAAGGAAGGTACTTCTGGAGCACCTGTATAAATACATTGACCTCCGATTTTTCTTTATAAAATTCCTGTTCGTTCATTTCTTATGGATCTAATTTCTAAAGAACGTTTGATAGATCACTAATCCGATCGTGACTGCCTGTAGTGCCAATGTAGTAATCTGTTGATAACGGAGCCTGTTTTTTTCAGCAAGAATGGCTTTTTCATTTGAGTTAAGTACAACTACATCGTTGGGCTGGAGATAAAAATAACCGGATTCAAAAACTGAATTGTCTTCAAGATTCAAATGTTTGATCGTTTTTTGGGTTTGGCCGCTGTCACGCATCACTATAATATCAGACAGTAGATTATTCTCGTTAAGCGTACCACCACCCTGTGCCAATAGATCCATAATCGAAAGCCGTTCTTCCGGCATTGGTAATACCTTGCTGCCACCAGCACCAATTAAGGTTACATGGTGATTGGTAAACTTTACACTCACTAACGGATCTTTAAGATAAGGAGCAAGCCCGGATTCAATTTTTTGTTTTGCCTGTTTTCGGGTAAGTCCCAGTACTGTTAATTTACCCAGTCGCCTTAAATGAATGGTCCCTTCCTGGCTTACTTCATAACCAGGAACATTTTCAGTGTTATATAAAAGATCTTCATCACGGTTTAAACTTGAAACAGTGATGGCCAGGAAATCACCTGATTTAATCTTTAAACTATCGGAAGGCCTGGGCGGTACTGTAACAGTAGTATCTTTTTTTAAATCCCGAAAATAATTACTCGGCCTGGTTACTTTGCAAGAAGACATTAGGAATATACCGGAGAGGCAAAAGCATATTAGAAACAATCCAGGAAAAGCAGATCCGTT
>JAKQJG010000205.1 GCA_029561305.1 Bacteroidota bacterium
AACAATTAAGTTATTTTTATAAAGGCAATCAAAACAATGTTATGGCAACACAATCGCAAACAACAAAAGAACTGGTACAACAAAAGCTAAGCAAGCGGCCAATTGTAATAAGCGGCCCTTGCAGTGCTGAAACGGAAGAGCAGGTTTTGGAAACGGCAACAAGACTGGCTAAAACGGGTAAAGTCGATATCCTGAGAGCTGGTATCTGGAAGCCACGTACCAAACCGGGATTGTTTGAAGGTATCGGTACAAAAGGTCTTCCCTGGTTATTGCAGGCGAAGAAACTAACAGGCTTGCCTACCACAGTAGAAGTGGCCACTGCAAAACATGTGGAAGATGCATTGCAGTTTGATGTGGATATTTTATGGCTTGGAGCAAGAACAACAGTAAACCCTTTTAGCGTACAGGAAGTGGCAGATGCTTTGCGTGGTGTTGATATTCCGGTGCTGATAAAAAATCCTATAAACCCGGATTTAGAATTGTGGAGTGGTGGTATTGAGAGAATACAAAAAGTGGGGGTAAAACAAGTGGGCATGATACATCGTGGTTTTAGTAATTATGGAAATACAGAGTACCGCAATGCACCCATGTGGCATTTGCCCATCGAAATGAAACGCCGGTTTCCTGAAATGTTATTGATCTGTGACCCTTCGCATATTTGTGGTAACAGGCAGATGCTGCAGCAGGTGGCTCAAAAAAGTATTGACCTGGATTTTGATGGTGTGATGCTGGAAAGTCATATTGATCCGGACAATGCCTGGAGCGATGCCAAACAACAGGTAACGCCGGAAAAGCTGGCTGAATTACTGGATGGTTTGATTTGGAGAAATGAGAATACAGACAAAGCAGAATTCCTCAATGCCCTGGCAAAACTAAGGGAGCAGATCAATCACCTGGATGATGAGTTGCTCACTTTACTTGGCCAGCGGATGAACATCGCAGATAAGATCGGTCAGTACAAAAAAGATAACAATATTACCATCCTGCAAACAAACAGGTGGAATGAAATATTGGATAAAGCAGTTAAGAAAGGAGAGAAGGTGGGCCTGAGCAGTGAATTTATCACTAAGTATTTTGATGCTGTGCATTTGGAGAGTATCAATCACCAGAATAAGGTAATGAATAGTTAAGGCACTTCTCTGTGCCTTCCCGAAAAACCGGGATGTTCCAAAAGGGGGACTTTAGAGAGAAAATAAGGCAAGCATTTTTTCAAAAATCAAGAGTGGCAGTAAAAAAAGCAGCACATAATTTTTCGGGTAAAACGGTATCATATTATTTTGATGCGGAGTTTTCTTTACTGGAGCATATTGTTTCAAAAGAGAAAACAATTTTGGTTACAGATGAAAATATTTTTGCGGCGGCTAAAGAAAAATTTGATGGCTGGAATACGATTGTTATCAAGGCAGGAGAGGAGTTTAAGCAACAGGCCACAGTTGACCTCATTATACAGCAACTGATAGAAAAAGAGGCAGACAGGAATACAATGATTGTTGGGGTAGGCGGCGGCGTTGTTACCGACATTACTGGTTATGCAGCCAGTATCTATATGCGGGGCGTACGGTTTGGCTTTGTACCCACCACTATTTTAGCAATGGTGGACGCATCTATTGGCGGGAAAAACGGAGTGGATGTTGGGGTGTATAAAAACCTCGTGGGTTTTATAAGGCAACCTGATTTTTTGTTATTTGATTATTCTTTACTAAAAACCTTACCGCAGGAACACTGGATCAATGGTTTTGCAGAAGTGATTAAACACGCCTGTATCAAAGACGCCGGTATGTTTGCGTTGCTTGAAAAATATGTACCCGAAGATTTTAAAAAGGATAGTACTTTACTGGCAACATTGATTGAAAGAAATGTCAATATCAAAACAACAGTAGTGTTAAATGATGAATTTGAAAGAGGAGATAGAAAACTGTTGAACTTTGGCCACACACTCGGCCATGCCATTGAAAATGTATACCAATTATTGCATGGCCATGCCATCAGTATTGGCATGATGGCGGCAGCGGCATTTTCAGAAAAATTAATTGGGTTCAGGCAGGAAGACACACAAAGGCTAAAAGTGTTACTGGAAAAGTATCATTTACCTACTGCAAAAGCTTTTGAAAAAGATAAGGTTTGGAACCTGCTTAAAATGGATAAGAAAAGAGCCAGCAGCGAGATGAATTTTATATTATTGAAAAACATAGGCGAGGCTGTTGTACAACCAATCCCATTAGTTCAATTAGAACAACTGATACTACAAAACTAATTAAGTGAAAGTTACCATACATCCAGGTAGAATTACTGGAAACATAAACGCACCTACTTCAAAAAGTTCTATGCAAAGGGCCTGTGCAGCGGCATTGTTGCATGAAGGCGAAACGATCATTCACAATCCCGGAAAAAGTAATGATGATCTTTCTGCGTTGGATATGATAAAACGGATGGGGTGTATTATTACACTGCAGAGTAACGGCAGCCTGTGTATAGACAGTAGTGAATTTAAAAGTTTTAGGAACCCTCCTTTGGAGGGCAGGGAGGCTTTGAATTGCGGCGAAAGCGGTTTAGGCATACGCATGTTTACTCCCATCGCTTCATTAAGCAAACAACCCATCACCATTAACGGCACGGGCAGCCTTGTTACAAGACCCATGGATTTCTTTGATGAGATATTTCCGAAGCTCGGCATCAGTATCCAGTCAAACAATGGCAAATTGCCTTTGCAGATAAAAGGCCCTTTGCAACCCAACAACATTACCATTGATGGCTCATTAAGTTCTCAGTTTTTAACAGGCTTGTTAATGGCTTTTGGCAAAGCAGCAACAAAGCCGGTTACCATCACTGTAGATAATTTAAAAAGCAAACCGTATATCGATCTTACCCTGCAGGTGATGAAACATTTTGGTTACGATGTAGTCAATAATAATTTTGAATCCTTCACTATTTCACCGGTAATACACTCCAACAATAAAACTATACATTACAGGGTGGAGGGCGACTGGAGTGGCGGCGCCTTTCTTTTAGTAGCTGGTGCCATTGCCGGAAATATTACTGTCAGCGGGCTGGATGTTTCTTCTACGCAGGCGGATAAAGCGATCTTACAAGCGATCATAGATGCTGGTGCAAATATTTCAGTGAGAGATAATGAAATTGAATTGTCTTGTCCAACTACTGGATTTAAGGGTAAGCCTTTTCATTTTGATGCAACCGACTGCCCCGATCTTTTTCCTCCCCTGGTAGCATTGGCTGCCTGTTGCCATGGCACTAGTGCAATACAAGGTGTAAACAGGCTGGCGCACAAAGAGAGTAATCGTGGCATCACATTGCAGGAGGAATTTGGCAAGATGGGAATCGAAATAAAATTACAGGACGACCTGATGCTGGTGGAAGGTGGCACAGGATTGAAAGGAGCAACCGTTTATTCGCATCACGATCATCGGATTGCCATGGCCTGTGCCGTAGCAGCATTAAATGCAAGTGGTGAATCGGTGATTGAAGAAGCGGAAGCGATCAATAAATCGTATCCTGATTTTTATGAACACCTGAAAAGCCTCGGGGTACATTTGTCATCAGTGAATAATAATGAAATAATCAACAATTAATAATCATACACAGTGAACAGTTTCGGAAGAATTTTTAAGGTAACCATTTTTGGTGAGTCACACGGGCACTGTGTGGGTATAAATATTGATGGTTGCCCTGCTGGATTGCCGCTAACTGTTGATGATTTTACAACAGATATAGAAAGAAGAAAAGCTGGGGCCAAAGGCACCACACCCAGGAAGGAAGATGATATTCCAAGGATAATGAATGGCGTATTCAATGATAAAACAACCGGCGCTCCCATTACTATTTTATTCGACAACAACAATACAAGAAGCACCGACTACGAAAAACAGCGGGCAGTGCCGAGGCCTGGTCATGCTGATTTTGTAGCCACAAAAAAATTTGGCGGCTATGAAGATTTTAGAGGCGGCGGGCATTTTAGCGGAAGGCTGACAGTTTGCCTGGTTGCTGCCGGTGTAATAGCAAAAAAAATATTACCCCCTCCGCCCCCTGAAGGGGGAACCGGGGTCTCTGTAAATGCAAGTATCCTTGAAATAGGTGGCGAAACAGATATTGAAAAAGGCTTACAAAAAGCCATTGATGCAAAAGATACGATCGGTGGTATTGTTGAATGTAAAGTAACGGGTTTGCCCATTGGTTTGGGCGAGCCATTCTTTGATTCTGTTGAATCAGTTTTAGCCCACGCCGTATTTGCCATACCCGCTGTAAAAGGAATTGAGTTTGGAGCAGGCTTTGCCGCAGCGAAAATGTTTGGCAGTAAGCACAACGACTGGATAGAAGATGTATCCGGTAAAACAAGAACAAATCACAGCGGTGGTATTGTCGGCGGCATCTCCAATGGAAACGAGCTGCTGTTTCGCATTGCCATCAAACCAACTTCCTCCACACCAAAAGAACAACAAACACTCAATATTGAAACAGGTGAAACAGAAGCCTTTTCTGTAAAAGGGCGTCATGATCTTTGTATTGCGTTAAGAGTTCCTGTGGTATTGGAGGCTGTTACTGCTTTTGTGCTGGCTGATCTGATGATGCTGGAACAGAAGATTTCCAGCGTATGGGACAGATAATTGGTTTGGGTTGATTTTTTTTTAACTGTTCAAAACCCAAATCCAGCAGATCATATTTTTCGGCATCCGGTAGTGCGTAATGCCACCATTCTGTTTCCAAAGCTTTAAATCCAGCTTGTTCCATCATGTTTCTTAATAGTTGCCTGTTTTCCAATACCGAATCCGGCAACGCCTTAAAGTTGTGATGAGCTGAATCAGAAAAACTATCAAAGCCCGTCCCCATGTCTAACTCTTTCATTGTTTTTGAGTCGATGATAGTAAGATCAACCGCGATACCACGGTTGTGGTTGCTGCCCTTGGAAGGGTTGGCAGCATACCGTTCATCGTTCACAAGATTCCATATTCTTACCGAAACGGAGTAAGGCCTGTAGGCATCAAATATCTTTACTGCAAGGCCACGTTCAGATAGCTTTTTCTGAACCTCCCACAATGCCATTACAGCATCCCGCCGCAGGTATGTTGTGTTGATGCAAGGGTATAACTTTTGTCCGGTAAAATTCGAGGAGGTTGCATATTTCAGCTCCATCACAATGCCCGGCATCCATCCAATGCTAAGCATTCGCTGCTCTGGGTGTAGTGCAACTTTTTCCAGGTATTTTTTCGCATTCTTCATCAACCGGATATTTTTTTTGCTTACGGTCGTATCCTGTGCCAATAACTGGCAGTTCATCCATAAAAAAAATACTGTCCAAAACAACTTCATATCATTCTTGTTTGTTAATTTGTAGATAGTTAATATCCACTGAACAGCTCGCCCGGTATCCGTTCCTGAAAACTAAATTAAATTATTGGCATTTATGGCTCCGCAAAAAGTTACTGCACTAAGCTTTACCCTGCTGGTTTGTTGCTTTTTTATTCTCTCCTGTAGCAACAGTGACAGCACAGCAGATAAAAAAATAATTGCCAACCCGGAAGAAATGGATGATGCAACAGGCAACAGTATTGAAGAGCTGATGAGCTATGCACTTAATCATTCCGGAAAGATAGACGATACCACAAAACTGAAGTTTACTGTGGTGGTTAATGGTTTTTACAGCAGCAACAAGTTTAAAAATGTATGGAGTAAAAAGCAGCAATGGAAGCCACTGGCCGATTCGCTTTTTAAATACTTGGAAAATGCCGAATTAAACGGCTTATTTGCTAAAGATTACCAGGTAACTAAAATAGGCAGCATTAAAAAATTACTGGATGCTGATTCATTAAAAAGAATGGATGCTGTGATATGGTCCAAAGCAGATATGCTGCTTACGGATGCCTGCCTGCATGTGATCAGGGATTTGAAATATGGCCGTTTGTCAAATGATACTACAGCACTCAGCGCAGACAGCACTAAATTGGCAAAAGCCCTGGTCGCTTTTCAAAATAATTTGTTATCACAAACTTCCCTCAGTACTTTTTTCAGTTCGATAGAACCCAAAAGAAAGGAATACCACGAGTTAAAAAATGGTATCAAAAGGTTTATCGACAGCATGGATCATAAAACCTACACCTATGTAGTGTACCCTTATAAAAAAGGGGATATAAAGGATTCACTGGCATTTATAAAAACCTTGCAGAAAAGATTAAGTGAAAGTAAGTGTATCAGCTTTACCAATAAACTTCCTGATTCAACACAACTCGATTCATCCATAAGAAAATACCAGAAATTAAAAGCAGTAAAACCCGATGGAAAAATATCAACTGCCCTGGTAAAAATGCTGAACACCAGCGATGCGGAGAGATTCAAGCGGATTGCAGTTACACTTGACCGGTATAAAAAATTACCGGACTCCATGCCTGACCGTTATATATGGGTAAACCTCCCGGCCTTTCAAATGCAGGTATGGGATACGGATACCCTGGCACTGGAATCAAGGATCATTTGCGGCAAACCGGCAACACCCACTCCTTTACTCACCAGTACCATTACTGACATGGTAACCTATCCCACATGGACGGTGCCCACCAGTATCATCGCAAAACAGTACCTGCCTAAATTGAAAAATAACCCCAACTACCTGTCAAGACTGGGTTTACGCCTCATCAATTCAAAAGGTGAAGTGATCAGTGGTTCTTCTGTAAACTGGGCAAAGTATACCAAGGGCATTCCGTACAATGTGGTACAGGCAAGCGGCGACAGGAATGCATTGGGCGTGATGAAATTTAATTTTAATAACCCATACGCTGTGTATATGCATGATACCAATGAAAGATGGTTATTTAAAAATTCATCAAGGGCTAACAGTCACGGTTGTGTGCGGGTGCAGGAATGGGAAAAACTGGCCCGTTACTTTACTTATATCGACAGTTTGAATTTGCCGGAAGGTGATACACTCCGCTACACATTTGACTCTGTTAAAACTTTGCTGGCTGAAAAAACAAACCGCAGGCTGCCGATAAAAACGCCGGTAAAAGTGTACTTCAACTACTTCAGCTGTGAAGGAAAAGATGGTAAGATCAAATTTTATGATGATATTTACGGTGATGACAAAGCCTTGAGGGAAAAGTATTTTACAGACAAATAAAACCATTGCTGTATGAAGTACGCTTTCACATCAGCTTTTATAAAGCTGATGGCAGTATCCTTGCTCTTCTTTCTCTTTTTTGCAGGCGAAATTTTTTCGCAGGACAATAAACCTAAAACTGCCCCGGTAGAAAAAGTTTTTTATGGACAGGCTTCTTTTTATGCCAACAAATTTGCTGGCCGTAAAACAGCCAGCGGTGAAATATTCAGTCAAACTAAAATGACCTGCGCCTGTAATGCTGTAAAAATGGGAACCTGGCTGCGGGTAACCAATGTCCGCACAAAAAAGTCTGTATTGGTAAAAGTAAATGACCGTATTCACCCCAAAATGAAAAGAGTTGTAGACCTGAGCAGCGGAGCTGCAAAAAAAATTGGTATTACTTCATCCAACGGAGTAGGGAGGGTAAAAGTAGAGGTGTTGGGAACAACAAAACCAGCTAAATAAAAAAAATATATCTTTCAACTCAACTGCTTACAAAGCAGGATGCCGGCCTTGGCCGGCATCGTTTTAAATTAAAGACTTCCTGGCTGCTTATTGTTTTGAATAAGTAACAGTCCTGGTATCACCAGCTATAAAATAATCTTTTTGTGTAACCACCAGGTTAGTGCAGTCAAAACTCACCACATCATATAAAGCATCCAATGTAAATTGTTTACCATCGGGAGACAGGTACCATAAAGTTATAGAACCGGGTGGAGGCGGACCTGGGCATATGTTTGTACTATCCCCTACTATCACAGTGCTGTCATCTCTTAATTCATAAGTATCGTCTTTCAGGCAGGCATCCATGGAGGCGTAGGTATCCTGTTCTGCAGCGCTGCTGCTTGCCTTGTATTTAATGGCTGTTATTACGTACCTCCCGGCCACCGTGCTTTGCTGAATGGGACAGCCCTCTGTAACGTTGGTGGTGTCTTTTTTGCAAGAAAATACCAGGGCAGGCAGGGCCAATAAAAAGAACATTTTTTTCATATTATGTTGGTTTCTTTTTTGCAAATATATAATTAAAAAATGCAGCCTTATTATTTCTTGTGTATTGCTATGCTGTCATTTAAAAGATGTACACTCAACTGCCTTCCGGCCTGGGTCATGCAGCTGACGAAAATATTAAAACAAAAACAAAGGGCCCGCTAAAAGCAGGCCCTTTGAACAGAAAAAAAGGTTAAATAATAATTAATAGTTACCCGGCGCCACATCATAATACTTTGCATACTGGTTGCCGATCCTTACATCATCCACAAACAACACTCTTTTGGTAGTGGAGGACACGATAGATGAAGTAGGATTCCATGGCCACTTGTATAAACCCGTACGCATATACGCACCGTAAGTAGTGCCGGCAAGAAGTGTGGGACCGTTAAAGGTCAGTACTTTCACGCCGTCTTTCCATGCTTCCACCAGTCCATCACTGCCCATGCTCCACTTTACATGAAAAACAAAATCTGTCCATTGGTTTTTGGTGTAAGAACCAAGGATGGTTTGTTTGTTGCCAAACCTGGTAATGCGCCATTGGCCATTTTGTGTCCACAATGCAAGCGGGGGGCTGCCAACGTTAGTATGCCACTGCGTTACTATTTCAGGCGCAGCATCGGTTACATAATCACTGGGAAGATAGTAACTGGCAGCATACCATCTTTCAACTTTTGCAACAGGTTCACTCCTGGAATACCGCAGTGCCTCACTTCTTTTGCCATATCCAATCAGTCCGTCTGTCTTGCGTAATTCGTACCGGGTACTGTAACTGCCCGTTCTGGCAGAAGTATTAACCCTGCTGATAGAGTAGGTGCCAAACCGCTGCAGCGAACCATATGCAGTAAACGAAGTGTAAGATAAACTGGTGAGTGAATTACTGGCTTCTGTTGTAAAATTAAACAACAGGTTTTTTCTTGTTCCCACTGTCACCGACGAAGCAGTAGCAGCCATTTCATTTCCGTCATTTTCAATGGGAGGCTCATCAGGTAAAGCTAGGTCGGAGGGGTCATTTACATAAGATACAGGTGTGTCTTCTTCAGCAGAAGAGGCGCTTTCTTTTTTACAACTGAATATCGATGCACTCAGCAGTAAGCACAGCATTAGTGTGCCGTTCCGTGTACGGTTTTTCATAAGATGGTGATTTTTCTGCCTCACTTTCAATCATTGTGCCAATACTTTTAATAAATGTTTTTTTTACAACGTCGGGAATTTAATATAATGAAAACCCTACGTTTAAACTGGTAATAATGAGACCAGTAAGTAGAGTAATTCTATAATAGAAAGTAACTGCTGATTTTATCCACATCAATTCTTGTAAAATCTGAAGTATAACAACGAACTTTTGTAACGCAGGTAAATAAAATGCGGGATTTTAAAAAATTGGCGTTGTTTTGCAGCGATAAATCAATCGCTTGAGGAAAGTTATTATTTTACTTGTAATCGTTACAGGCAGTAGCGGAATCTGCAAAGCACAGTTCCTGATGGATATGCTCGATACTACAAAAGAAGCCGGTAAAGGTTTGCTGAATATTTACAGGAATTTAGATCACCTGCAGGTGAGTGCTTATATGCAACCGCAATTCCAGGTGATACAGGAAAAGGGTGCTGCAACATTTGAAGGAACAGATTTTTTGCCCAATGTAAATAACCGCTTTATGCTTCGCCGCAGCCGTATCCGGTTTGGTTACCTGCACGTCAACAGCAAGAATGACCCAGGCGTGCAAATTAATTTCCAGTTTGATGCGAATGAACGTGGATTTACTATCAGGGATATTTGGGGACGTGTTTTTGAAAATAAGTTTAAACTTTTTTCTTTTACCATTGGCATGTTTGCAAGACCATTTGGTTTTGAAACCAACCTCAGCAGCCAGGACAGGGAAAGTCCTGAGCGGGGAAGAATGAACCAGACTTTGATGAAAAGCGAGAGAGACCTGGGTGCGATGATTAGTTTTGAACCGAGGAAAGAAGTCGGCTGGCTAAAAAAAATCAAGATCGATGCTGGTTTTTTTAACGGCCAGGGCATTACTGCTAACGGGGATTTTGACAACAGGAAGGATCTGATCAGCAGGATATCATTAAAACCGGTATTGCTTAGCAAAAAAGTATCGCTGGGGGCCGGCGCTTCCTTGCTGCATGGCGGTTTGCTGCAGGCAACAAAATATGTGTACAGTACCGCCGAAATAAATGGTCAAAAAAATGTGGTTCCGGATTCATCTTCCACCAATGTTGGGCTGTATTCACCCAGGGTTTATACAGGTGTTGACGCACAATTGAAAATCAAGAACAGGGTGGGTTATACCGAAATTCGTGCTGAATATATTACAGGCACCCAAACTGGCTCTGTAAATAGTTCTGAAACACCCACGGCATTAATGAGCGGCAACAACGGATTTTACAAAAGGAATTTCAACGGCGCCTATTTTTATTTTTTGCAGCACCTGTTTTCTACCGAGCACCAGTTAGTAATAAAATATGACTGGTACGATCCCAATACAAAAGTGAAGGGGAATGAGATAGGCGCAGGCGGCACCAGCTTTTCGGCTGCAGATGTTCGCTATGATGCCCTGCATATTGGTTATAACTATTACATCACACCCAATGTAAAATGGGGCTTGTTTTATACGATGGTCAACAACGAATCCACACTGCTGAGCGGCTTTACTGACGATGTAAACGATAATATTTTTACCAGCCGGTTGCAGTTCAGGTTTTAGTTCAACGGCATTTATATTTGAACCTTTCTTTGTTGTAAATGTTAATCATATCATGTACTCCATATTATCTTATCTGCCTGCTTAATATTAATAGCGTTAACTTACTTTTATTTACAATACTTTAAATACCGGAGTTTAATAAATGAACAAACCAACTATCAATACCCTCGGGCAACTGAAAAAGAGCGGTTATACAACCACGTCAATTAAAGACGAAATAAGGAAGAATCTTATCAAGAAAATAAAAGCAAAGGAAAATCCTTTCCCTGGCATATTGGGTTATGAAGACACCGTGATACCCGATACAGAGCGGGCCTTACTTTCACGGCATAATATCCTGTTTCTTGGTTTGCGTGGACAGGCAAAAACAAGAATGGCAAGGCAAATGGTGGAACTGCTGGACGAATACATACCCGTTATAACAGGCAGTGAGATAAATGACGATCCATTGCTGCCTGTTTCAAAATACGCTGTTGACCTGATAGCTGAAAAGGGAGAAAACACGCCCATTGACTGGATTCACCGTAGCAAGCGGTATGGGGAAAAATTAGCGACACCAGATGTAAGCGTTGCAGACCTGATCGGCGATATTGATCCAATAAAAGCTGCTAACCTTAAATTAAGTTTTGCAGATGAAAGGGTATTGCATTATGGCATTATTCCAAGAAGTAACCGGTGCATTTTTGTAATAAACGAACTGCCCGACCTGCAGGCGAGGATACAGGTTTCGTTATTTAATATTTTGGAAGAAGGCGACCTGCAGATCCGGGGTTTTAAATTGCGGCTGCCCTTAGACGTTATGTTTGTGTTTACTGCCAACCCCGAAGATTATACCAACAGGGGCAGCATTGTGACACCGTTAAAGGACAGGATAGAAAGCCAGATACTGACACACTATCCAAAGACAATAGAAACTTCCCTGGCTATCACCGAACAGGAAGCAGATATCTATGAAGAGCAGCTGCAAAAAGTAGCTGTAAGTGACCTGGTTAAACGTTTAATTGAACAAGTGGCGTTTGAAGCAAGAGGCAGCGAATTTGTAGATAAAAAAAGCGGTGTAAGTGCAAGGCTTACCATTGCAGCGTATGAAAATGCAGTAAGTTCTGCTGAAAGAAGAGCCATCATCAACGATGAAAAACATACACAGGTTTGGATAAGCGACCTGTCGGGTATCATTCCTTCTATCACCGGAAAAATTGAGTTGGTGTATGAGGGTGAGCAAGAAGGGCCCTACCAGGTGGCATATAACCTGATGGAAAAATCAATCCGTAGTTTGTTTGGCGCTTATTTTCCCAACCCGGATACCTTAAAAAAACGTAAGGGGAAAGAGCAGGAGGATAATCCTTATAAATCAATTACAAAATGGTTTGACAGTGGTAACCAGTTGAATACTTTTTTTGAAACAAAGGACGAAGACAAGATCCAGTTGTTGTATAAAGTGGACGGACTTCATGCGTTGGTAAAAAAGTATTTTAAAGGGGCTAATGAAAAAGAAACAGCCTTGCTGATGGAGTTTGTATTGCATGGCCTGGCAGCACATTCATTGATCAGTAAAAAAGTGTTAGATGGACAAATTGAATTTAAAGACCTTATGGGGAGCATGCTAAACCTGGGTACACAGTCTTTATCTGATGAAGACTTTAATGACAGTGATTTTAATTGACCGTAGTGAATATAAAAGAAAAAGAACCTGCCGTTTTGCGACAGGTTCTTTTAGTTTTTAGAGAATACGTTGTTAACCAAAACCCTTTTGCTTTTATACGTAGTACGGATTAAGAACGGGAGATCGTTTTTGCTGAAATGTTTCTTTTTTCAACATGTACTTCTACATTGCCTTCTTCCACCACTTCAATGTTACCAGTAGAAAGGATATTGAACCTGCATTCGCCCTTTGCCACCAGTGTGATCAGTTCGGAATTCAGCGGTGTAGCTGAACTTACTTTTGAATTTCCGCTGGCTTCTATTACGATCAGGTCTTTAACCGGTACGTATACCAGTACTTTTTCACCTTTGCCCTTTTTGTTCCTGATTGTCAACACACCATTTTCCTGTGTAATGGTCGTGGCTGCCATGTCATTGTTAAGGCCAAAGGTCCTGATCTCGGCTGAAGCGTCGTCTTCATACAACACCACATCTACGTTTCCTTCAACAACTAATTTGCTGAAACTTGTGTTTACGGTGATCTTTTTTGAGCTGCTGCTGGCAGTTTCACCAATGTTGCCGGCTGTTGCAGTTGCGAACGCTGATATTACTAATACCAGGGTTGCGATGATTGTTTTTTTCATGATTGCTATACTTTGTTTTTAATTACAATGCAAATATCCATCGCAAACGCCCGGTGTACAACCCCATGTTGATGTGAAAGAATACAGCATTTTAACAGCGATGTTCTGAAAACCTTAACAGCTGCCTCCGTTTACTCAAACATAAATACCGTTTGTACCCTGGTTGTACCGGATTGATACAAAACAGCATCACATAAATATGTGGTTTTACCAATTACGGAAAGCTTTGTGCTTTAATACAAGTGGTTAGTTTTCATTTGGAGGATTGCTGTAAGTTTGTTTTTTTAGCAGTATCGCTCACTTAGACACATGTGCTGAATGGCATCATTTGTTTTCTTTGTGGCACACATAACAGGTTACCAATGCAAAGTGATTGTACTTACCTTCCTTACAGCAGCACGGGATATTTTTCTACCATGGTGGCAGACTATATTAATGGTGTAAATGAACTAAAACCATTTTATGATTTTACCGCAACGATCGAAGGTGTAAAAGCGGCTATGGCTGTCCGTAAGCAATTTGCCACCAACAGGTCCTTATTAGTAAACGTTTTGAATGAGCAATACAGGCATTTGCAGCTTTCTCAGAAGCAAAAAGAATATATCAACCTGCTCAGCAACGAAAATACTTTTACCGTTTGCACAGCACACCAGCCGAATATTTTTACTGGCTATTTATATTTTATTTATAAGATTGTTCATGCCATTACACTGGCTGAGACGTTGACCAATGAAATAGCCAATTGCCATTTTGTGCCGGTTTATTATATGGGCAGTGAAGATGCTGACCTGGAAGAACTGGGACAAATATACCTGGATGGTAAAAAATATGAATGGAAAACCAATCAACAGGGAGCAGTAGGAAGAATGAAAGTGGATAAGGCGCTTGTACAGTTGATACAGGAAATTAGCGGGCAGTTATTGGTACATCCGTATGGAAAGGAGATGGTAGACCTGATGCAGCGTTGTTATAAAGAGGGTGTAACGATTCAACAAGCGACGTTTGAATTGGTGAATGACCTGTTTGCTGCCTATGGGTTGCTGATCCTGTTACCAGATAACCGGTTGTTGAAAAAGGAATTTGCACCTGTTATCAAAAGAGAATTATTAGAGCAGTTTTCCCATAAAGCAGTTACCGGAACTGTTGCTGCTTTTCCATCAAAATACAAGATACAGGCAGCAGGCAGGGAGCTGAATATGTTTTACCTGGA
>JAKQJG010000207.1 GCA_029561305.1 Bacteroidota bacterium
TAATTTAAAGTGATTAAAATAGAACATATGCCTGTTGTAACTGTAAAGAAAAAAGCTGTGTCACTAAATGGTGTTTTAGCCGCAGCCAAAAAATTAAGCGCAGAAGAAAAACAAATATTAAGGATAAAATTATTTAGCGACGATATAATAAAAGAAGCAAAGGCCTTTGATGCAGCTATGAAAAAAAGAAAGCCTTTAATAAAAAAAACGGACGAGGAAATAGTAAGGGCAATAAAAAGATTAGAGCTAAAAATGCGACGTAGTAAGTAACGCTGTATAGATAGTTGCATATGGGTAAAATATGCTGGCCACAAAAGGATTGCAACGCTGTTAACTTATATAAAATCCAACAACCTTGTTGTTTTTGTTGACAATTATTTGCTTGGAGAAATACACAAAACCCTTATTAGTGAATTCGTCTTTAGTATTCAGGAAGCAGATAGAGCAATTTACCTGATCAAATCCTTTGTTAGTATTAAAACACCAAGAAATATTTACCGCTTTTCAAAAGACCCAAAGGACAACTATTTGTATGATATATGTATTCAAAACAATTGTCTTTATTAATAACTATTGATAATGAGATACTGCTTGATGATTTTGCCCCTTTCGAAAGAAAAACTGATGCCTGGCTAAAAAAAAGAAAGTAGAACTCAACCTTTATTACACTTTGCTGTTTTATAAGAAATAGTTTCAACTGTGAGCAAAGTCTACTCCTTCAAAACCGTTCAATTAATACCAACCGACCTCAAAACCGCCTGGGATTTTTTTAGCAATCCCAATAACCTGAAAAACATTACACCAGTTAACCTTGGCTTTAAAGTGATCTCCAAATACCAGGGCGATACCATGTACCCGGGCCAGGTGATAGAATACAAAGTAAGCCCTTTGATGGGCATACCCTTATACTGGATGACCGAGATCACCCATGTAGAAGACAAAAAATATTTTGTGGATGAACAACGCTATGGGCCATACAGCTTATGGCATCACCAGCACCATTTTAAAGAAGTGAATGGGGGCGTTGAAATGACGGATATCGTACACTATAAAATTCCGTTTTGGTTTCTCGGAGATATTGCCAACAGCCTCTTTGTACAACAGCAGGTACAGGGTATTTTCGACTTCCGGTTTAAAAAAGTGGAGGAATTGTTTGTAACTAATAAAAAATGAATTGCAGATTTTTTAAAAAATTTCTACTTTAGACAATCATTTATATTATCCCGCTTTTCGATTTACTGAATCTTATGATCAACCCCTGTTGTAAAAAAAGGATACTCGTATGAATATCCTTTTTTTATTCGCTTAAGCAGGCTTTGCAAATATTATCCCGGCATGCGGGTGATGTATTTTTCCATTTGTTTTATCTGGTCGGCAATCTGCGGCGTGGTAGGTTTTAGCGCCTTGGCTTTACGGAAATAATCTTTCCCTGCACGGAACTCTCTTTTGTTGATCATGATAGATGATAATTGCAGGTAAGCTGCTGCTTCATTTTCTTTATCGGGCAGCCCGGCACGGATAGCAGCCCGTATATAACTCTCTGCTTGTTTGAAATCACTTTTTTGAAGGGCCAGCATTCCCAATTGTAATTTATTAGCGCCTTCAGCCTGTTTCATCTGGTCGCCCAGTATACCACCACCGCCCATCAGCGCCTGGCTTTTTTTCAGGTTTACTTCGGCGCTTTCGTAATTCTGGTTGGCCATATCCATATTACCCTTGATGGTATAAAAAGCAGAACGCACCGGTTTGATCAACAAACCTGGAAACCAGATAGAATCCAGTACTTTTTTTGCCCCTTCCAGGTCGCCTTCTTCCATATAACCCTGTATCAACCGCATGGGACCGATGATAAAATGTCCGAGGATACAAATAACGGCCAGCAGGTATAGCACAAACGAAGGCCAGAATCCAGCCTGTATATTAGTAAAAATTGCGAGTGCCAGCAACACAATACCCAGCCACAGGCGGTACTTTACAAATAAATTCAGCCACTTCATAATCTAAAAATTTAGGGTGGCAAAGATAAGGAGAGTAAGGTTACCGGTGATAAGTTATCAGTGATGAGCAGTGTAACAGTTTGAATCCAACAGCTATCTGATTTCGAAGCAACGCTGCGACCTCTGCGGCTCAGCGTGCCAATAGTACCACGCAGAGATGGTATAGGCTTTAATTGAAACAGCAAGCTATATTTCCAATAACTGCGGCAACAAATACAACAGATCGCTGATCACTTTTCACTCATCACTTTTTACACCCAGTTATTCTTATGCGCCAGTGAAATCACCTGCGCCTTGGATGTTACATGCAGTTTGGTGTAGATATTGGCAATATGCTTTCGTACCGTCAGCACACTCAGCGACAGTTCAACTGCAATGCGTTTGGCATCCCATCCATTGATCATATGCTGCAGTATTTCCTGCTCCCTGTCGGTGATCATTTCTGGCATGGCAGTCAGTTCATCTTCTATGGTTGCCTGCGGCACACGGCTCAGCAGGTTCATGGCTTTTCGGGCAATGGCCGGACTCATAGGAGCACCGCCAAATTCTAAAATATTCGTGATGGCGTCGTTGATCACAGCAGCAGGTTCATGCTTAAGCAAGTAACCCGAGGCGCCAACTTTAATGGCTTCAAAAATTTTTTCATCATCATCAAAAACGGTGAGTACAATAAAATGAATTTGAGGATACAATGCTTTGGCGATCTTAATGGTTTCAATTCCATTCAACTCGGGCATTTCTATATCCATAAAAATCACCTGTGGGATCATATGATGCGGCAGGTGTTTTAATTCTTCCAGGCATTCGTGACCGTTATCTGCAGTAAACATTAATTTAAGATCAGGATATGCTTTTATCTTTTGAAAAAAAGTATTCTGGTTTACCCTGTTGTCTTCTGTAAGCGCAATATTAATGGCCATAATCACCGGTTGAAATTTATATGATAGAGCTGGTACAGCTGCCTGTGTTTAGTAAATATCTTTCAAAATAAGTTTTCCTTCAATAATTAATTTGTAGTAGGCTTTATTATCACCCTTGTACCGGCAGGGTCGTTCTGTACCCAGCTGATATGCCAGCCGGCATCCCTGCTCCTGTTCTGCATGTTGTATAATCCATTGCCACCGGTTTTAGAAACAGGTTTGTCCGGTATGCCGGTGCCATTATCCTCAATGCTGATCGTCCAGTTAACAGTACTTTCTATTACGATCATCACCTTGGTACAGTTACTATGTCTTAATGCATTGATAATAGCTTCCTGCAAAATTTTAAAAAGATGCAGGGCCTGCATGGGCGCCAGCATCCTGTCTGTCTGTATTTTTTCTTTCACATCTATCTGTACCTGCGGATAGCTCCTGTTTAGTTTTTGTATAAATACTTTCAGCCGGTCGCTGATGGAAGTAAGCGCCAGTTTTTCTTTTGTCAATACCCAGATGGTATCATTGAGCTGGGATACAATTGACTGTGAGTTACTCTTCAGTTCTTCATACACATCATTCACCATACCATTTTCCCGTGCAGTAATATTATCAACATTGGAAGAGATGGCGGCAGCATAGGCGCCCAGGTTATCATGCAGGTCGGCGGCAATACGTTTCCGTTCCAGTTCCTGCGCTACCAGTACAGCTTTTTCAGAAATACGTTTTTCCTCCATTAGTGCCAGCGCCATTTTTTGCTCCTGCTTTCTTTTAAAATTTTTGTAATTGACATACCAGAGCAAACCGCCCAGTAAAATAATGGCGCCAATACCACTTAACCAATAGGTTCTTTCCAGCCGGCGCTGTATATCCGACGTTTGTTTTTTCTGTTGTTCATATTTTGCGTTCAGCTTGGCCAGGTCGCCAGAGGTATTGGTGGCATACACAGAATCTTTTAGCCGGATGATGCTTTCAAGCACTTCGCCATACTCGTCTATTTTGCCCATTGCCCGGTAATTGTGCGCCAGTGCCTCATACAGGAAAAAAAGTTTAGTATCCAGCTTGTACTTTTTTGCCAGTTCAATCCCTTCCTTGCTGGCGGCAACACCTTTTTCAGGTTGCCCGTAATGAGCATAATAGTAGCCTAGCTGGGCCAGGTCTGAAGCAGTATAAAAAGGATCCCCTATCAGCTTCCGGATCTCCACCACTTCTTTGAGCAATACCTCTGACCGCTCTGGCTTTCCAGCTCCTACATTGATGGCAGAAGCAATGGCCAATGAATTGGACAGTGCAAAAAGGTTTTCATGCTTTCTTGAATAGATAATGGCTTTATCAATATAATAAAAAGCCGAATCTGTCTTATCAAGATTGTTGTAGTTGGTGGCGATATTGGCAAACAGGATAGCATACTTCTGCAGCAGGATACTGTCCTGCGTGGTTCTCAAAGCCTTCAGATGCCAGTCGATCGCCTGCCGCTGCTGCCCCATTTCGAGATAGGCCCAGCCAATCAATGTTTTTCCTTTTACCTGTAATAATTCGTCATGGTATTTCTCTGCCAGGCTAATGGTGGCATACCCCATTTCAATAGCATCATTATATTGATTTTTTCTCACATAACAGCGTCCTTTTTGATTCAGCACATTTGCATACAGTAATGGGTCGTTTATGTCGTTCCTTAATATTTCTTCGCAGCTATTGGCAATGAGAAGTGCTGAATCCAGTAAGGCCTTATTGGTTAGCGCCGAAGATTGATGATACATGGCAGCCACAGCCGCATTTTTGTTTTGCAGCCTTTTTGCAAGTTCCAATGCTGTATTTGCCCATGCCATTAAGGTATCAGGGTGAAGCGAATAACCCTGGTCGCAAAGCTGCAAAACGGTTTTTAACTGTTGAGATGCATCCTTTGCCGCATAAATATCCCTTTTAAGATGGTCGATAATTTTTGTCTGTGCCTTTAAACAAGAAAACGAAAAAAGTGATAACAAAAAGAAGATAATATGTGTAACGGGCCTCATTGCAACAGGTAATTCATTTTACAAGATTACTGATATTATTTATTTAAAATAATGCTACTACAAATTCGGTATTTACTGTAAATGGTATAATTTCAATCTTTATATCTTCATATCCTCTGCTTTAGGTCCAATATCCGGCGTTAATTGGGTGCAACTGCCCGTTTAGTCAATACAAACTTATGAGATCAATGTTACGTAGTACTTACAGGACCGTTTTACTTGCTGCCATCTTCTGCCTGGTATCTTTTTACATGTATGCAGCGCCGGTTCCGGGGAATAACGATTGTGCCGCTTCCACAGTTATCACTATTCCAGCTGGCGGATTTGGACTTGGCACCTTCAGTTCTGCTCAAACAGACCTTACAGAAGCCACTGTACAAACAGGCGAAACTTTTGCCCCGGCCATTTTTGTTGCCGGCCTCGATAAAAAATCTGTATGGTTCAAATTCAGCCTCGCCACCATCCGGGCAGTCAGGGTTACGTTAACCCAGCCCGGCACCACTATTACAGCAGGGGATGCCGGCTTTACGGTCTATCAAACCAGCAACTGCCTGCCCACTAATGCAGACATCAGTACCAAGCTTACGCCAATCGTAACATTTGGAAATACCTATCACCCCTGTGTACCCAGCGGTGAATATTTGATCCAGGTATCTTCAAATTTTAATGCCAATGGACCCATCGTTGTGCAAATTGAAATAACGGACCAAACAGGCGCTGCCTACGATCACCCCAACCAGGCATATGCATTTGGAACAGCAGGATACTATGCCCGTAAGGTCGATTTTAATACCGAATGCCATTCAATAGAAGACTCCACTGAAACATGCAGTGCTTTCAGCAACCCCTACGAGTATAACAAAAGCGCCTGGCTTACTTTTAAAACGCCTTCCTATTTTGATTATATGGTTTTACAGTTGTCCGGCACGTCGGGCTACTTTCCTTCAAACAACGGTGCTTCTATTTTACGCACTTTTGGCTATCACTTATATAAAGGCGATGCCTCCGTTACTCCTATTGGGTCGCTCGTTTCCGTTAGTGGCTGCGATTCTTTAAGGACTGATGGTTACTATGGTGATTACAGGGTATATAAATGCGGTGACCTTGACACCGGCACCACCTACAGTATCCAGATCTTTATTAAAAAAGGTTTTTCAGATGACATCAGGATCGGCATTATGACCGGGGGCGTGCAGCCTACAAGGGCGCCTAAACCCATATTGTCAGAAGTGCCGGCACCCAATGCCATTGGCAACCTGCCTAACTCGCCTGCAGGTATCTATACATACTATGACGATGTATGGGGCTGCAACAGCCGGCACAGTAATACCAATTGTGGCCCGGCCTTGCCGGATACCGGCGTAGTATTTGGTGGAATTAAATACAACCTCAGCAGCTTTTTTACTTTTACACTTACAAATGCCTGTGCTGTTAATTTTGATGCCTACCCAACCCAATGCGGTCCGCAGGTATTGGTCAGGGTTTTTAAACAAGGGATAACCAGTTCCTGTGCAGACCTTGACACAGCCAATATCATCGGTACGTTTGTCCGCAACAGAAGTATTGATTGTTTACAGCCTGGAGACTATACCGTGCAGGTTACCGGCCAGGACCTCACGGAATGGTATGGAAGATTCAATTACAGTGTTCCCTTATATAATTACGAACAATGCCTCAGCAATAACCTGGGTACGAGTTTTCGGTTCACCATGACCGCTTACACCCGCAATGCCGCCAATAAATATGCGATCAATGTTACCGGTGCATTTGATACCATTAACAGGGTGGGTAGTGTGATGCAACCGCTGGTGGTGGGCACTGATTATCAAAGCGCCCCGGATACCATGGGTTGTCAAAATACGCTGCTGCCTGCAGATACTGCCTGCAACCCCACCAACGGAAAAGCTATATACCGTGAATTTGCAGTAGCGGACAGTGGTGTAGTCAGTTTTTCTACTTTAACCATGCCTTATAATGCCTCGTGGAGGTATCGTTTGTACAGTGGTGATGCCAATACATTGGCTACCGCACAAAATGTGTTCGCTTTTCCAGATAAGGTATCAGGACTTGTTCCAAAATCAGAATGCCTGGATGGGTATGTTAGCTGTGCAAACAGGACGGTATGCGTTACCCCCGGCACATTTACATTTGTAACCTTTGGAGGCGAACCGGATGTGGGCAGGGCAGACAGGCCAACCTTTACACTTACTATTCCAAAAACAAAATTCAACAGCCCTTTCAATGCGCAGGACCTTGGCAGCATTATGGACACCCTTGGCCCTGCCGGAGGCACCAAAACAACTGCAACAGATGTATGGGATTGCAATGACAATGCAGTGCCTATCAATGGCTATGAACCTTGCCCCATTGGCGGAAGACCCGCTACAAAAGCCATTTACAGGCAATTTTTTCTTAAAGAGGCTGCACTGGTAAGTTTTAGTATTCCCTGGTATTGGTATTGTGCTAACCGGGCTTTTGGTTATAAAACCTTGTTTTATGGGAAAGCTACCGACGGTCTTGCAGGTCTGTCGCCAGTAGGCACCGGATGGAATTGCTTTCAAACCAGTGCAGGCACCACCGCCGGATGTAATTTATTACCTGCCGGATGGTACACGGTGGTGTCGTACAACCAGGGACCCAACTATGACAGCATGATGAGAAGTACGAACCTGGAAGGAAGGTACAACAGTGCAGTAAGTTATTATGACGAGTTCAATATAACGATTACGCCTACCTGCCCCGGGCCAAAATATAACAGGCCCTATAAAGCGTCTGTAAACACCGGCAATCAACCACATGCCATACAATTGGTAAACAGGAACGGGCACACTGCAACTTATCCCCGTACAGATACCACCTATGTTTTGCCAACCGAGAGATTTAACTGCACGCTTGATACACCTTTTACATCGCATCCCATTAGATCCTGCGAAACGGGAACCAACAGGGTGGTATATTATGTGTTCCGTACAACACAGCAATGCTTTTTGCAAATTAATGCCGGAGGTTACTTATCCGCTTTGTATGACAGGGATGTAAGAACAGACTCACTGCAGTTTTCAACGCTTACACCTATGCAGCCCTGCAACAATGCAGGTGGCTATACCCAATATTGTTATTTTCAACCTGGAACATATACACTGGTGATCTTTGCCAAAGATGCCAGTATATGCCAGTCTGTTACACCTTCTATCTATGTTGATCAAATCGGCTATTCCCGTTTCGACTTTGCTGCAAAGGCTTATGACTTTGGTGTGATACCACCAGACTCCACATTTCACTTTGGTAAAACTGGAGATGTTAACCCGCTGAATGCAGGCAGAAAACCCAGCAGTGATTTCTTTTATTGCACCACGGGTGCCGACAGCAGTAATCCTACAGAACCCGTTTGCAATACCAAGATCAATCCCAATGTGTATAATTCCGGGCCAAACAAACCTTTGTACGACTCTGTATTTACTGTGTCGGAAGGAACTGCCCGCAGAAATCTCTGGTACACTTTTGTAACAGATCATCCCGGCAATGTAAGGGTGAGGGTGGAGAACAAACATGACCTGCGTGGCTACAACCCAAGATTTGCGGTGTACCGGAGTAATGTGGATGCAAGTCTGCCTTTTAGTAATGTTGTGAGCAGCGGCCAGGTGGATTCAACCACAACACAGGGTCTTGGTCTTATTGGCGTAAACCAGATTGTATATTGGCCATATTACTGTTTCAGCACCTACAATGAAGTATCCTTTTACAGGGATCCCTGTTCGGCTGTGCCTACCCGTTATTATGTATTAGTGGAGAATGTAAATGCTTCTCCCAATGAACCAGGAGGCACTTTACCCAATACACAAGTGGAAGTTTCTGTGATGGTGGATTCTGTAAACCTCGTATTACCAAAGCATGATCATTATTTTGAAGCAGGCGATATTGGCACAGTAGGCGTTGGTACTTTCCAGGGCGATGTTGATAATTATTCATGTGCCACCAAAGATGCCACGGACCCGTTTTATTATTATACCAATTGTTCAAAATCACTCTGGTATAAGTTTACCGCCACCATTACTGGTAATGTGCGGTACAGGATATCTGTTAATGGCGTAAACAAATACAGCAACTACGAAGTGCAGATCTTCAGGCAGACCATTCCTGGTGATTCTACCTCTAATGGACTCAAAATGCAAGGCTACACAACGGTGTACGACCCGGCAACGAATTTGTATTTTGCCGAATGCTGTGTTTCGCCAGGCACCTACTACCTGCTGCTTTCGGGCTGTGGCCAGATAAATGAGTATGTTTATCCGGAGATACAACTGATTGAAGCCGTAGGTGATTTTTGCAGCCGTGCTGTACCCACTGCAATCAATGGGGCTGGTGCTGTTACGGCGTCGGTACTTGTAAACTGTCATACTATCGGTACCGACTATGGGGAATTTGGGCCGCAGCTTACCTGTCCGCAGGGAGCCAATACCGTGGATTACAAATCAAGCTGGTTCCGTATGGATATTGGTGGTACAGATACACTGGATGTGACAGCATTTTTGGTGGAGAACACCAATGCAGCATCAAGCGATATTAAATACAGGATGATGACAGGCGATTGCGGTGCCATGCAGGAGCAGAGTTGTGTATTAGATGCATTAACGCAGAATACTTATCAATGCCTGGCGCCGGGACAGAGTTATTACATCCAGGTATTTACACCCATATCTAAATTTAACCAGGCCGTTACCGGTAATATTGATCTAAGGTTAAGCGCTATAGCACACGCAGATACCTGTGCCCCGCTCACCAACTGTTTGGCAAGCGCCAACTTTACACCACTGTTCGATTGTACCAAAGATGACTCAGTAAAATTTGTAAACTTCTCCACCTATGGTACATCCATCTCTTACTTATGGGATTTTGGTTACAATAATCAAACGTCCACAGAAGTATCGCCTTATTTCTTTTACCCTGCATTGCCGTATGACAGTACCTATAGTATCAAACTGGTGGTTGAAAATACCAGTTGCAATGAAAAAGATTCTGTTACAAGAACCTTTACCGTGCCCGCCAGGCCATTTATTGATTTTGGAAACGATATTGCCAGTTGTGGCGGCTCACCGGTAACGTTAATAGCCACTTCACACCCGGGTGCAGTTTATACCTGGAATAATGGCAGCACAGATGATTCACTGGTTATCACCAGCACCGGCAGTAATGAATACTGGGTAAAAGTGGATTATGCATCCTGCAGCAGCAGGGATACAGTAAGGGTAGTTATCAGCAATATCACAGACAGGCCGATTCAAAATATCATCCTTTGTACCGATTCAGTTTCCATCAGTGCCAGCCGTGGACAGGGAGAAACCTATCAATGGAATACCGGAGCCACCACTGCTTCCATTTATGCCAGTACACCGGGTATATACTGGGCAGATATCAGGTATTTTACCTGTACCTACAGGGATTCATTTGTAGTAAATAATGTGAGCACGGCAAAACCGTTAGGAAACGATACAACGGCATGTTTATCCGGCGGCGGTTATGTTCTGCGGGCCACCACTACAGGTGCACAATCTTACACCTGGCAAAATGGAAGCACAGCAGACACCTTAAACATTACAGCACCAGGAGAATACAGCGTCACCATCAATTTTGGCAACTGTATTGTAAATGACACGGTAATTATTGGCGGCTATCCTGCACCGGTAGTTCAAAATACAGATACCAGTTTCTGCCAGGGGGCTTCTCTTACCCTGCCCTGGGGCCAGGTTATTACTGCACCCGGAGTGTACAGGGATACCCTGCGCTATGGCACCGGCTGCGACAGCCTGCTGCGGCAGGTAACGGTAAGCCGTAACCCAAAACCTGCCCTCGGTGGCGATACCACTTTGTGCCTTGCACAAAATCCTTATGTATTGAACGGGATGATCACTGGTGCCATTTCATATCAATGGCAGGATGGGTCCTCCGGAAGTACATTTAACGTAACAGCACCGGGTCTGCATTGGGTGCAGGTTAATTTTGCCAACTGCAGTACCCGTGATTCCATTATTATTTCAGGTTCTGCTCCACCCGTGACCCTTTCGGTGGATACGGCTATCTGTGAAGGCAGTTCCCTTACATTACCATGGGGACCAGTTATTAATACTGCCGGAAGCTACAGGGATACCCTTTCCTCGGTGCTTGGTTGTGATAGTTTGATACAAATAATGAATGTGACCGTGAATGCAAAACCAAACCTTGGCAGTAATGCAACTGCGAATATTTGCCCTGGCAGTTCCTTCGATCTCAATACATCCTTTGTAACCGGCACGCTTGCTACGGCATGGACATTCAATAATGGTACAGTGCCGGATCCATCCTCTGTAAATGTTGCAGGCAGTTACCAGTTGATCGTGGTTAACCTGAACGGCTGTTCCGATACAGGCATAGTAACCTTGTCGCTGCATACAGCGCCCGCACTTGGCAATGATACCATTGTTACAGTTTGCGAAACTGGTTCAGTAAATCTCACTGCATTATATAACAATGCTGGTCTTACTGCTATATGGACAAACGCTGGCAACCCGGTTACCAATCCTGCAATGGTGAACACGGCTGGTACCTATCAACTGGTTGTGCTAAATAGTTCTGGTTGCAGCGATACAGCAGCAGTAAACCTGGCCACCATCGCCAACCCGGTGCTGGGCAACGATACCACTATCAATATCTGCATCGGAACCAGTGTTGACCTTACTGCCTTGTACAACCTTACTGGTTTAACTGCAGCGTGGACATACGGCAATGGGGTGGTTAACAACCCGGCTGCTGTTACTGCCAGTGGAAACTACAGGCTGATCGCAACAAATACTTCCGGATGCAGTGATACGTCAATGGTAACGGTGACCTATAACCCCAAACCAGCGCTGGGCAATGACAGCACGATCAGTGCATGTACCGGCACCAGTTTTAATCTTACCGCTCTGTACAATACCTCCGGCTTAACTACAGCCTGGACGGAAAACAATATACCAGTAGCCAACCCTGCTGTGGTAACAGGTGCAGGCATCTACCAACTCATTGCAACAAACATTTTTGGTTGCAGCGACACCGCATTGGCAACACTTAATTACAAAGCGAAACCCGCTTTAGGTAATGACACCGCAGTAAGTATTTGCAGCGGCAATACATTCGATTTAAGACCTGTATTTACAACTACTAATCTTGCTGCAAGCTGGACGCAGAATAGTTCCCCGGTTAATGACCCTTCAGCTGTTTCTGCTACGGGTACTTACCAATTGATCGTTGTAAGCAACCTGGGTTGCAGTGATACTGCCAGCCTCTCACTCACCATTAATCCAAAACCTGCTGTTGGAAATGATACGACCATCACAACCTGCGAGGGAAGAACAATTGATCTTACCGCATTATACAATACCACAGGGTTAATATCCAACTGGACCATCAGCAATATACCGGTGGCAAATCCATCAGCTGTGGCCATAGCCGGAACCTACCGTTTGTTTGCGGCCACCGTATTTGGCTGTGCCGACAGTGCAACAGTAACGGTTTCCATTAGCCCAAAACCAGGTCTGGGAAATGATCAGCCTGTAAATGTATGCCAGGGTAATACACTTGATCTTACGGCCCTATTTGCAACAGGAAGTAATAGTAACAACTGGACAAATGGAGGCGCTGCTGTACCTGATCCTTCTGCCATTACAACCGGTGGTTCCTATCAGTTAATAAGCAATACTGCTGCTGGCTGTTCAGATACAGCATTGGTAACGGTAACAATAGTTGCTCTCCCAACTGTGGTGACCAATAACCAGGGGCCTGTTTGTTCGCCGCAAACATTTGATCTTACCGCTGCAAATATTACCGCCGGATCCTCTGCTAACCTCACCTTCTCTTACTGGGAGGATGCATCAGCAACGGTAGGTTATACCACTCCTGCTGCCGCTACTGCCGGTGTTTACTTTATAAAAGGTTCGGATATAAACGGATGCGCTTCCATAGCCCCGGTTCAGCTAACATATTACCCTTTACCTGTAGTAAACACAGGAAATGATTTTGCCATTTGTGACCAGGATTCTGCTATTCTGAATGCCACGGTAACAAACATAACGGTGCCGGTTACCTACGCATGGGAACCCGTGACTGAAGGAGGTATCAGGAGCCCGTCAGCTGCTTCCACCGTAGTTGCACCAGCCGGTACACAGCAATACGTGCTTACGGTTACAGACGGGCATGGATGTAATTATGATGTAAAAGATACCGTTGTTGTTACCATGCAACCACCGGTAAACGCATCTGCGGGCAGGGACACCATTGCATCAACAGGTATACCGCATCAGTTGCAGGCGACAGGAGGTGTTAACTATGCATGGGAACCAGCCAGCCTTCTAAACAATCCGGCTGTTTCAAATCCGTTGGCTACCATTTTTGCAGACAGTATATTGTTTACCGTTAGGGTCACCGATATAGAAGGCTGCACAGGTTTTGCTTCAGTAAAAGTGAAAACATTGGATGGTCTCACCTACTATGTACCCAATGCGTTTTCGCCCAATGGGGACGGTAAGAATGATATATTCCGGCCGGTTCCTGTTGGCATCGTTGCCACGCAATTTTTCAGGATTTTTAACCGCTATGGCGAACTGGTATTTGAAACCAACCAGTATTTAAAAGGCTGGGACGGCACCCATAGAGGCACCGCACAGCAGGTTGGCAATTATGTATGGGTGCTGAAAGGAACAACCCGTGCTGGAAAAACAATTGAAATGAGGGGCAATGTACTGTTGGTAAGATAGGTGGTGAAAGCACCGTTTGTGTTTATATATATTTAGGCATCGCAGTAAACAATACGCTAAACTAAGTATTGATTACAGCGATGCCCTTACTTATTTTAGCTTAAAATCAACTGTTCCGGAAAACCAGCTCTTCATTCCGCCGTTTGTCTTTACAGAAGAAATAAAATAGTATGAAAAAAATGTTACCCGTGCTGTTACTCTTTGTCACCTGTATGGCAAAAGCACAATTCAGTTATGAGTTCACCCATTTTAATACATCCAACACACCTGTATTTTCGGGCAATAATTTCAAGTGCGTCTGGGTGGGCAAGGGCAACCGCATCTGGGCGGGCACCCAATACCAGGGCTTGTATTGGTTTGATACGGCAAGAAAGGCCTGGACAAAGTCATCGCAACTGACCAATGTATTTATCAACCATATACAAAATGATAAGAATGGCGGTATCTGGATAGCACAATCCGGCACCTCCGGAGTGGTGGGAGGCGGCTCTAATACAGCGGGTGGCATTAACTATTTCCCTGATACTACAGATGCTGGTATGCAGTTCTTCAGTACCACCGGCAGTACGCTCTCGTCGAGAAATGTGCGGGGGATCTACCTGGATACAGTAAATACTGCTGCAGCGGATACAAGAAGGATCTGGGCACCGCAGGCCACTTATACAACTTCGGGCAACACTGCAGCCGGGGGAGTTTCAAAATGGCAATACATCAGCTCGGGAAATTTTCAGAAGAATTTTTTAGGATTACAGGTCTTTCCCAATACCAACCTGGTTAGTTCGGGTACTCCCTCCTGTTACACTGCCTGTGGCGATAAGGATGAAGTGTGGGTGGGTGCAGAAACAAATTACACAATTGCCACCGGCAGCACCACCCAAATTTTAAGGTATGATCCCACCACAGGACAATTGTTGGGCGGCTGGGATCAAAATGGCGCCTTTGATGCCACCCGGCTTTTTTACAATAACCAGCCAAGAGTATATACGGGCGACAGCAGTACCGTAGGTGTTTTGCAACCTGGCTTTCGTACTACTGCTATGTATTGCGACAGGGAAGGAAGAAGATGGGTAGGCCTCAGAAGCGGCGGCGTGGTGGTAAAGATCGGCAGTTCCTGGAAGTCTGTGAATATGCCCACTGTCATTGCACCTGGTGCCCTTGTAAATTTCAACGCTATCACCAGCGATGAATTTGGCTATATCTATATCGGCACTTCATCAGGCCTGGTAATTTTTGACAACGGCGGAGATGTAACAGATACTACTTTTTATAAAAGGCTTACCACGGCTGACGGACTTCCATCAAACAACATAACAGGTGTTGCCTATGACAAAGCCGGTGGAAGAATGGTCATTACTTCCGACGCCGGTGTAAGTTTTATGAAATTTAATTACCGCATACGGGTGGATATGGAATGGGATTACAGTTTCCCTGCCCGTTTTAACCAGCCCATTGGTGTGGCAGCAGATGGTGTAACAAGGATCTACCTGAAAGTGAGAAAAAGAAGTGACACGCTTCCCGACATCAAAGAAGTTACTATCGCATTAAAAGACTACAATAGTATTGAAAGTAATTTGAGGGGCAAACTAAAAAAAGCGCTGGTGATTGACCGTTATAGTGAAGAGGCTTCCACCGGCACCAGCAGCTTGGTTACCATCAGTGATGCAGATGTGAGGCCGGGACTGCCGGGTGAATTCTGGTTTTGGTATGTGGCGCCTGAAGATTTCAGTGGCCTTGCCACCAATGAATTTGCAAACCTGAGCAGGCGGTACGACAGGATGACCATAATTGCCACATATACTGATAATAAAAAAGACACACAGGAATATAAGATCGGCATCGTACGTCCTCCTACATTATTGGTACACGGGCTGGCCAGTTCTCCTGCAGCATGGGACCTGCTGAGCCATCAAAACAATGGACAGTATGTAAAATTTATCAATAGCCCTTTATTTGTGTACAAAAGGGCGCTCTCGATGGACCCCATTGGATACTTTCATAAGAATGGCGCCCAGCTATTGGGTGCTGATGTAACGGCTTACCAGTTTGGAGACCGGCTGAATACATTACAGGGCAACATTGAATACATGCGCAATGTAATGCGGTATTCAGCCAACCAGGTTGATTATATCTGCCATAGTATGGGAGGCATCATGGTACGTTCCGCCATGGGTTTCTTTCCACAAAAATTTTACTCAGGTGCCGGTGATGATTATCTCTTTAAAACTTACAAGAAGGGATATACGCATAAGATCATCACCATTAACACGCCGCACAATGGCGCTCCTATTGCAGATGTACTGGACCAGTTTATACCACTAACACCTACGCTTCTCAACCATACACTCAACCTGGCTTATTATCACGCCCCTGTTTTTATAGGAGGTTTCTTTAAACCGGTCGGCAGTTCCGGCGGTAACTATTGGTCGGGCTTTGAAGCCACAGATGCAGTAAATAACCTGCAGGTAACGGCTCAACGTGGCGGCGTAAACCTGCCAAAGTCAACCAATAGATTTCATATGATCACCGGCGATCTTGACTGGAACAGTAATTATATAGAACCAATGAGTATTGGCACTATCAACTATGCGCTGGCCAAAGTATACAAAACGCTGATACAGGTAATATATGCTTCAACCTACAACAGTGAGGAAATAGATCAGACAACAGCGGAAGAAACAAGGGCCTACCTGCGGGAGATCATGGCCAAACCTTACGAAACGATGATCGCCGATTTTCTAAACTGGATGGCTGAAAAAAGAGGCTACGACAATTATTTAGCAGACAGCGACCTGATTGTTCCATTAATGAGCCAAACCGCCCAGATAACGATACCTCAACCCTACATTTCTGTTTTTAAACCTACAGATATGGGTTCGGGCACACAGGGACTGAATGCCAATCACAGCGCCATCTTATGGAGAAACGATGTGGGGGATAAAGTGTTCCAGTTATTAAATGCAGAAATGACCAACAGTTTGTTTGGAGATGAAATACCAGTGGATGACGATCCGGAGCCGCAACTCCTGCTTAGGCCCGCCCGGGGAAACCATGAAGAAAGACCAGCTGCCCCCGCTGCTATTAATATTTCATATGACACCGCTAAAATAAGGATAGATGCGCCGGTAATGAATGCGGGTGTAAATGCTGACAGTACAATAACGGTACGTTTCAGGTTGAAAGATACGCTCAGGCTGGCCTATGTATCCATCAACTTCCAGGGAGAGGATTCTTTTAAAATGCGGAAAATATTTACCCCGCAAACAGTAACGTTTAAGGTTGACCGCAGTTATCTCGGCAGCAGTAAAATATTTGCCTTTGCCGTGTACGACAATGCCGGCGGCACAGGCGTAAACTTTCATGTGGATTCTGTTGTGCTGAATGCTTCGAGTGTGGCACCCCTGCAGGGTTTCCGGATAAAAGAAGAAGTGTTTAACATGACCGCAGGCACACCCTATATTCCCACTTATGAGGCCCAATATAACAACCAATGGGTACCGCTGGCAAATGATAATGCCGGTATCGCTATCACGATAGATTCTATAAATACAGTAAGTTATGATGCTGCACTTAAAACCTTCAACGGACTTAAAGAAGGCGGCGCTGTTGCAACTTTTACCTATGGCGGCTTTGCCGATTCTGTATTGATCAAAGTGATCATGCCGTACAATGCTAACTGTATCAACAGCACGATTGCCGGCGGGAGTTTTAAAAACCCTGCCAACTGGAGTAAGGGATCGGTACCTGGGATATGCGACTCCGTTATCATCAGCGCCGGGCATACCATCACCCTTGATACATCACTTACCATCCGGTCTTTAAGGATTAATACCACGGGCACCCTCACCATGAATAACGCCAGCTTTACCCTTAAACTGGGCCAGGGTGATGATGCCTTTAGCAGGGCAGATAATTATGGCACGCTCAATATGAGCAATGGCAATATGATTGTGAATGGAAGGATAAAACATAACAGCCTGTCAGCCTTCAACATGAGTGGCGGCACATTAATTATCGATGGAAATAAGGGCCAGCGGGATATCAGTGTGGCAGATGGCTTTGCCTTATTTGAAGCGGCAGCCGGCATGACTTCTTTTAATTTTTCGGGCGGCACGCTGCAAATAAACAATCCGCCTTATGGTGCAGCCAGCCAGGCACTGAATTGCCAGTATGATTTTGGCAACAACAGTATCCTGGTGTTGGGTATCAGCAATTCTACTACGGCCAGTAAAAATACAGATGGTTTTGGAGGCTTGTCCTTCCCCAATAAAATAGGACGGCTGGTAATAAATGCCGGCACAAGAAATGGTAACCGCCAGTTTGTGAACAAAAAAGCACTTACGGTAAAAGGCAATGCAGAAGTAAGAACCGGCAGTGGCATGGTATTGCAGGCACCTGTTACAGTGAACCAGTAAAAGCCGTTTATAAGAAAGCGCAGGGTCTAAAATGGCCCTGTGCTTTTCTATGCCCTATACCTGCTATTGATTTTCTTTTCACCCAAACTGAACCCGGTGCAGAATTTTGCTTACATTCATAGCTATTTTCTCGCTCCCGGTATCCGGGCAACTCAAAACTAACGGCAATCATTAATGTCTTTCAACAGCGTATATAAACAACTGTTCGTATCCCTGCTGCTGCTATTGCAGGCTTTTGTGCTGATGGCACAGGCGCCGGCCAATGATGATTGTAATAACGCCGAGACGATTACTGTGCCCAACAACGGGTATGGCCTGGGCATATTTTCCTCTACCGAGATCAACCTTACCAATGCCACCATACAGCCCGGTGAAAGCTTTGCCTCCGCACTTTCTATTGCCACAGTTGATAAGAGATCTGCCTGGTTCAAATTTTCCCTGCCCACCACCCGTGCAGTGAGGATCACACTCAGCCAGCCCGGCACAGCCATTAGTGCGGGCGATGCTGGATTTACTGTATATAATGCATCCGCTTGTCTTCCTTCCAATGCGGATATCAGTAACCAGCTTACATCAATTGTTTCGTTTGGCAATACCTATCACCCATGTGTACCCTCAGGCGATTACCTGGTACAGGTAGCAGGTAAGTCGGGCGCCGACGGACCCATCACCATAACAGTGGAGATAACGGATCCGCCGGGTGCAGTTTACGACCGGCCTGCAACGGCTTATGCTTTTGGCACTGCATCCAATTTTGCCAGGAGGGTTGACTTTGATGCCGGCTGTTATGCCACAGACGAAAGCGCTGAATTGTGTTCCATCTTCACTAACAGCAACGAATACCGTAAAACAGCCTGGTTCACTTTTACCACGCCGGCTTATTCCGACTATATCATTGTAACACTATCCGGCACCAATAGCTATTTTACCAATGGCGGTCCCGGTATATTTAAAAAATTTGGTTATTCATTGTACATGGGCGATGCCGTTACCACGCCTGTAAACACACTAACATTGGTGGAAGGTTGCGACAGCCTGCTGACAGACGGTTATCACGGGGGCATTAAAGAATATTTGTGCAACAGTCTGCAGCCCGCTACCACCTACAGCATTCAATTATTTATGCCGGACGGATTTACGGAAAGGCTGAGGCTTGGTATACTAACAGGCGGCACTGCTGCCACAGTGGCTCCTTTGCCTGTTGTTGGTATTGCACCTTCGCATGCGCTGGGTAATTTGAATACCAGCCCGGATGGTACTGCCTCTTACATGATCGGCTATTTTGGCTGCAACAGCAAGCACGCTGTTACAAACTGCAGCCCTGTTGTACCTGCAGCAGGTATTAACATAAGCGGGCGGAATTTTAATCTCAGCAGTTTTGGCACTTTTACACTGGCAACTGCAGGTGATGTTAATGTAAGAACTGATTTACCTGCCTGTGGTGTAAAGTCTGTTATCCGCCTGTTTAAACAAAGTGTTACCGCTAATTGTGCTGATATCGATATGGCCAACCTGGTGGGTGTGGTTGCCGCAAACAGTGTCACTTTTCCCTGTCTTTCACCAGGAGACTATATCATCCAGGTATTAGGAGTGGATTCGGCCATTTCGAAAGATACGATTACTTATAAAACGCCACTGATCAATGGGAACATTTGCCTGTACACAAATCTTGGCAGCAGGTACGTAGTAACCATTACAGGATACACCCGCAAAACTGTCAATAAATTTTCGCTCAGTACCCCCGGTGCAGTTGACAGTATCAATATTGTAAATGGAATACAACAACCTTTAATCAACGATGCAGCATTTCTTGCTGCTACAGATACTTTTGGATGTGGATCCACAGTCAGGCCATCTGACACAAGTTGTTACCCGGCAGCAAACAGGATCATGTACCGGCAGTTTACTGTTGCCGACAGTGGCACAGTAAGTTTTGAAACACTTATTGATCCAGGCACTTTAGCCAACCCTGTTTTGTATAAACTGTACAGCGGCGATGCGGCTGCACTGGCTTCGGCCCAAAATATTTTTGGCTATCCTGATACAATTTCCGGTTTGGTTGCCAATACCGAATGCATGAACGGGAGAGTAACCTGTAATAATAAAAGTACTTGCGTGGTTCCCGGCACTTATACTTTTACTACGATGGGTGCAGGGCCGAATATTGGGACCGTAGACCAACCAACGTTCACGTTTAGCCGAACAAGAACCAGGCACAATAGCCCGGTAAATGCACAGGATATGGGGAGTGTAATAGACACGGTACAGGCTAATGGCACAGATACAGTGATGTCTGATGTTGACACCTGGAGCTGTGATGACAATGCAGTTCCTGTAAATGATTATATTCCTTGTGGAATGCTCGGAAGACCGGCTGTAAAAGCCATTTACCGGCAGTTCTATCTTAAAGAGCCATCCTTTATAAAAATCTCCAATGAAAATAAAGGGGATTGTGACCGGCCTTTTGGAATAATGACGCTCTTCTCCGGCAAAGCAACAGAGGGATTATCCGGGCTTACCAGCATCGGTGGAAAATGGACCTGCTTTAACGAAACCAACAGCACAGACGATTGTGAAATATTTGTACCTGGGTGGTACACCGTTATCAGCTGGGCCACAGGTCCCAGCTACGACAGCACCATGCGCCTGTTGTATGAACAGGCCAGGTATAACAGTTTCATCACTTACCCCGACCAGTTTACTTTAACTATCATACCCGAATGCAGGGGACCACAATTCAACCGGCCTTACAAAGCATCTGTGCAGCCTGGTGGAGAGCCGCACTTACTGGAGTGGGCACCAACAGTTAACAACAGCAATGCATACCCTGAAACTTTCAGGACAGATACACTGCCAACTGAATATTTTAATTGCACATCGGATACACCATTTTCGTCCCATCCTGTTACTTCATGTACTCCTTTCCTGACCAAGGTTGCTTACTACGTTTTTAAAACAACACAGGTTTCTTTTTTACAGATCAATACCAAACTGCTTTGGGGTAAAGTGTATAGCAAAGATGTAAGGGCTGATTCGCTGCTGTTTGATACTGCAACCGCCATACAGGAATGCAGCGTTATACCTGGTTATTTGCAGCTTTGCAACCTGCAGCCCGGCACTTACACACTCGTATTATTTGGCGACAATAATTTCAGGTGCCGCGATGTAACGCCGGAATTCTACATTGACAGTGTTGCCTACTCCCGTTTTGATTTTGCCCAAAATGCTTATGATTTTGGAGAGCTGCCACCCGATTCAGTTTATCATTATGGCAAACCAGGTGATGTAAATCCTGTTGATGCCAACAGACCACCCAGCAGCGATATAATTTTTTGTACCACGGGCGCTGCAGTAAACGACCCGGCCAATTCTGCCTGCAATACCATTTTTAACGGGAATATTTACAGTAACGCTGCCAATCAGCCTTTGTATAACGCCGCCTACCCGGCAACAAATGGCTTTATTGCCCGCAGAAATCTTTGGTACACATTTGTGGTGGCACATCCTGGAAGAATAGATGTAAAGGTGGAGAATAAAATGGGGCTCACCAGGTATCAACCCCAGTTTGCTGTATTCAGGAGCAATGTAGATGGCTCCCTGCCCTTTACCGATGTGCAGGCAAATGGTCTTGTTGATTCCACCATCAACCAGGGCCTTCAGTTTATAGTAAAAAACTACGTGGAACAAATACCCCGCCGCCCATGCAATGCGGCTCCGGATAATATTTCTTTCTACCGCCCCGCTTGCGAGGGTATCCCTACCCGTTACTATGTGTTGGTGGATAATGTAGTTGCAGAAGACGAAGAATACCCGGCTAGCCAGTTGCCCAATTCGCAGCTGGAAGTGTCTGTTCTTATTGACTCTCTGGAGCTGCTCACCAAATTTGATCATTATTACCAGGCAGGCAATATTGTAACCAGCGGTCCGGGTTCCTACCTTGGCGAAAAAGACAATTACTCCTGTGCCACCAGGGACCTGCCGGATCCTTTGTACAGCAACCTCAATGTTTGTAATAAAACGCTTTGGTACAAACTAACGCCCACCATTACCGGCAATATCCGGTACCGGATCAATATCAACAATAGTGCGGTATTTTCTGATAGTAATAATGTAAAACTCTTCCGTCAAACAGTTGCCGGTGATTCTACCATGAACGGTTTATCATTGGTGGAACCGGAACATATTACGCTTCCTTCCGGTAAATGGGCAGAAGCCTGTGTGGCTCCCGGCACCTATTATCTATTATTGCCGGGTTGCAGCCGCGATTTTGAATATGTAGTACCAGAAATTGAACTGGCAAACAACGAGGGTGATTTTTGCTATAATGCAGTGGGTGTTACCATCAATGCTGCAGGCAATGCAAGCAACCTGGTAAAAGTCAATTGCCATACCATCGGCACAGACTATGGAGAATTTGGTCCCACGCTTACCTGCCCGCCCGGTGCAACTACTACAAATTACAAAACAAGCTGGTTCCGGCTGGATGTAACGGGAGCGGATACCTTAGATGTAACAGCCTCCCTGGTTGAAAATACCAATGCGGTGGGCACCGATATTAAATACAGGATGATGACCGGTGATTGTGGCGCTATGCAGGAGCAAAGCTGTGTACTGGACGGACTTACACAAAACACTTACCAGTGCCTGGTACCCGGGCAGAGTTATTTTATACAGGTAATAACACCGCTTACCCACAATGGGGAACCAGTAAATGGCACGATTGAATTAAGGGCCACCGCAGTAGCACATACCGACAGTTGTTCTCCCCTGATCAGCTGTTTGGCCCTGTCAAACTTTGATGCCGCTTTTGATTGCGCCAGCAGCGACAGCGTTCAATTTTTTAACTACGCTACCTATGGCAGCAATATTGTGTATGCATGGGATTTTGGATATAATAGTCAGTCGTCTTCGGCCTTTTCGCCATCCTTTTTGTACCCCTCCCTGCCGTATGACAGCACTTATAACATAACCCTTATTGTAAAAAATACTGGCTGTGGCAAATCAGACACGTTGATAAAACCATTTACGGTGCCTGCAAGACCTGTGGTTAATCTTGGCCCTGATAGTATACAATGCAACAACAGCATGCCGGTTATCTTAAAAGTACCAGCGCATACAGGTGCTGTTTATCTATGGCAGGACAACAGCAGTGCAGACAGTTTGGTTGTAACCACAACAGGGGAGCATATATATTATTGCACCATCACCTATAACGGATGCAGCAGCAGCGATACCATCCTTGTTTATATCAGCCCCATTTCAGCAAAGCCTTTGCAAAAAATATTTGTTTGCAGCGGCAATGCCATATTAAATGCATCCAGGGGCCTGTCAGAAACTTATGTTTGGAACAATGGTGAAACGGGTTCTTCTATCACTGTAAATACACCGGGAATTTATTGGGCAGATATTACATTGAACAATTGCACATACCGGGATTCTTTTGAAGTCAGCATTGCAGGAAACAGCAGTGATATTTTAGGCAGTGATACCAGCATTTGTTTTTCATTAAGCAATTATATATTGAAGGCTTTTGCTCAAAACGCTGTGAGTTACACCTGGCAAAACGGAAGCACAGCAGACAGCTTATTGGTTTCAGCAGCGGGTGAATACCATGTAACCATTGATGTTGGCGGCTGTATTACCAGTGATACAATTGTAATAAGTGGTTATCCCGCCGCTCAAAAGATCAATACAGACAGTGCAGCATGCTACGGTAGTTCCATCGTATTACCCTGGGGCGTACTGGTTACCAACAACGGCGTATACACGGATACGTTATTCTCCGCAACAGGCTGTGACAGCCTCATCTTTATTTACAATATCAGCTTTGGAGCCAGGCCCGGTCTTGGCAATGATACTACGGTAAATATTTGTACAGGCAATACCGTCAACCTGAACCCTATCTATAACACCGGCAGTAACAACAATAACTGGAGTACCGGCAACAACCCGGTTACTGATGTGAGTAATATCAATAGTACAGGTATTTATCAGTTGATAACGATTGCTGCAGGAGGATGTTCAGATACGGCAATTGTGTCTGTAATTGTTAATCCAGCTCCTGTTGTTATCACCAATGATCCTGCCATTATTTGCGCCAACAGTACAACCGATCTTTCCGCAGCAGCCGTTACAAATGGTTCTGCACCAGGGCTGCTGTTTACTTACTGGCAGGATAGTTCAGCCAGTATTTCCTACGGTAATCCTGCTGCTGCCACAGCCGGCACCTGGTATGTAAAAGGCACAGATGGAAATAATTGTTTTACAATAAAACCAGTTACTGTCAGCACTTATCCTTTGCCCCAGGTAAATGCAGGTAATGATGTAACCATATGTAATACTGATAGTGCTTTGTTAACGGCGTTGGCAACTGCATTAATGCCTGTTTCTTATTTGTGGCAGGCTACGGCTGCTGGCGGAATAAACAGCCCGGCAACCGCAAGTACTGTTGTAAAACCGGATACAACACAGGAATACAGTATAACGGTAACCGATAGCTGTAATTTATCTGCAGCTGATAGCATCACCGTACAGGTGCAGACCCCGGTAAGAGCATTTGCAGGAAGGGATACCATTGCCGTTACCGGTCAGCCACATCAATTAAGTGCAACAGGGGGAATCAACTATGCCTGGCAGCCTGCAGGTTTACTCAACAATTCATTTATTGCAAATCCCCTGGCTACTATTTATACCGACAGTGTGTTGTTTACTGTAATTGTAAAAGATCTTGCAGGCTGCACTGGTTATGACACCGTGAAAATAAAGGCTTTTAATGGGGTGACTTACTATGTACCCAATGCTTTTTCACCCAACGGAGATGGCACCAATGATATCTTCCGTCCTGTACCCGTTGGTATTGTGTCCACCGATTTCTTCAGAATATTTAACCGCTATGGCCAGCTTATTTTTGAAACATCCCAAATAACGGGCGGTTGGGATGGCAACTTTAAGGGCAAACCTCAACCATCCGGCAATTATATCTGGATGCTGAAGGGCAAGGGCAGTAATGGCAGCAGCATCGAAATGAAAGGAAATGTAGTACTCATCAGGTAACCTGCCTGTTTTATGTACATACTCCAAATGTAGTATTGTTTTAAAATGGCAATGTTTTAAACTTTACTGTGCAATTTGCATCATAGGCTTTCCAAATCCACTTCCTGCAAAAAATTAATTTTAACTGGATCCAACCTTTTATATCCTTTGGCCGATTAATATATAACAGTAATTTATGAAGCAATTTCTAATTCCGACCAGCAAGGGTACCAAGACGGTGATGGAGGAAAATATCATCCGCATTGAAGCCAGCAGCAATTACTGCAAAATATTTTTTAACAACGAACGCCCGCTGGTGGTGGCCAAAGTGCTGCACTGGTTCCAGGATAACCTGCCGGAAGACACTTTTTTCCGTATTCATCGCACTCATATCGTAAACCGGCTGCATGTGGCTGCACCGGTAGATCAAGGTATGCTCAGACTCAGTAATGGAGATATGGTACAAGTAAGCCGCAGGAGAAAGAACTATACCGACAACCTTTTAAAACAAAGCGCCTAGCCTAATTTTAAAAAACTACTGTCTTTTGCTTATGTTTTACAAAAGATGAAATACTTTGCAGCAGTTTTAAACAAATCCTGTCTGCTCAATTTTTTATACATATCACTTGCTTTTATCGGTGGCTTTGGTGCTGCCTGGTTTATTCAATGGAATAAGCTGAACAAACGGGGCAGAGAGCTAAAAAGTACCGGTGGGTTCTTAGAAAGCGAAAGGCTGATGAAGGAAACCCTTCAAAAAGAACTGGCCATTGTTCACCAGAATAAAATGGCCAAAGAGCTTGAACTCAATCAAAAATTGCAGACTGCCGAAAAGATAATGAAACAAATGGACGGTGATATAATCCTGATGCAGAAAAGCTATGAAGAAACCGAAGCCCTGCTCCATGCAAAAGCCCCCGAAGTTCATGCTTTAAAAATTCAGTTGATAGAAGCGCAAAATAACGTTGCAAGGCTCAAAGCCAAACTGGGAGAAAAATAAAACTGTTTAATTGAGAACGGCATTGTCTAAGATCAGGTAAGGATGCAATGCGTATTCTGGGTTTAACCTTTCGCTGTAGCCACCCATTTTTAAGTGCAAAATATTGGTAAGCCCCATCATTTCCCATAAAATTAACGGGCGGTTATTCTGTTTGATACATACCTCGGGTAACAATTCAGGTATCATACCATTCCAGCAAAGGGTTTTTAACCTTTCCGCGGATGATTGTGTTGGCTGCTGTTTCTGGCCCTTTATTTCACTCCATTCCCTCTTGCAAAAACTTGAATTTACATTGAGCAGCAATTCCTGGATAGCGGTTTCAGTTTCCATGATCGTTACCTTTTTAGTTACTCCTTTGATGAGTATAAACGTAAAAAGCAACAAAATCGTATTGTAAATTATTGTTAAGCCAGTAATTCAGTCACAGACACCGTCGGCCAGCAACTTTTGGCGTCGGACGATTACAAAGATTAACACTGAGAAATCAGCCACGAATTACACAATGAACACGAACTGTTTTTTGCAACAAATTGTGCGATTCGTGGCGTAAAAACAGGTGCAGGCAGCTGCTGCTATGAGCTTGACCAGGAATGTAATTTACATGCCTGTGGGCACGCAAAATCGGTTCAGCAAAAGGAACTTACACTCACTTCCTGCTTAGAAAAAAAACATATACAGCCACAAAAATGGAGGTGAGAATTATTTGCAGAATGTAGGAACAGAGAAAAACTGCCAGGCTGTATAAAAAAGCCTTCCACAAAGGCAATTTCATAAACTGGTGGTAGGAAACAGTAAACGAATACAACATAATACCCATTGATAGTGCGGTTATATAAACAAAGGCAGACAAACTACTGCCCCAAAACATAAACAGGGTTGTAAGAAGAGCCAATGTATTTGTTTGTGCACTGCTTGCAATATGTAAAACAACAGTTTCGGCATAGTTGTATTTTTTCCTGGTAACAAACAGCCAGCCCCAAAAAGCGAATAAGGGAATCAGCAGCATCTGCACAATATTGTTGTATTTCTGAAAAAGCTGCATGGCGTCCTGTTGTACCTGTGCCTGCCGGATACTGAGTTTGGCATTGCCCACTGCATTCAGGTTCTTCAAAGTATTATCAAAAAAATCTGTTTTGGCAATCAAAAATGTTACAATACCTACAATGATTATAAGGTATTGAAACAGGTTAAAATGTCTTTTGCGCCGCCCCTCCACAAAATCAAGCGCAATGCTGCCCGGCTTTTTTACAATATTCCAGGCAAATGAAAATATGCCTTTATCAGCGTGGGTGAATACATGTACCAGCTCATGCACTACATGGCTTACAGTATAGCGGTGTACTGCTTTTTGCCCGCATTGATTGCAAAATGAATCTGTATAAATATGTCCGCAGTTAGAACAGGTTTGTCGTTGCATAAATTGATTTGCGGATAAAAATAATGGCTTCTTGTTGAATGTAAAAACATAAAAGAACAGCAATTAGCCGCTCTTTTATAAATAAATCACCAATAATTAATAAGTTGAGAATCAAAAGTGGCCACGAATTGCACGAATCGCTTTCGTGACAATTTGTGCGATTCGTGGCAAAAAAAATAGCTGCATTATGCAGCTATAAAGTATTCACGAGAAAGTAATTACCAACCCAGCAGCCACGCAAAGATCAATGGCGCTACAATCGTGGCATCACTTTCTACAATAAATTTGGGTGTATTGATATCCAGTTTACCCCAGGTAATTTTTTCGTTTGGTACAGCGCCGGAGTAAGAACCAAAGGACGTGGTACTGTCGCTTATCTGGCAGAAATAACTCCAGAAAGGAACATCATGCCATTCCAGGTCCTGGTACATCATGGGCACCACGCAAATGGGGAAATCACCAGCAATACCGCCGCCGATCTGGAAAAAACCCACGCCCTTTCCGGCAGAATTATTCCGGTACCAGTCGGCCAGCCACACCATATATTCAATACCGCTTTTAACAGTACTTGCCTGCATTTCACCTTTG
>JAKQJG010000213.1 GCA_029561305.1 Bacteroidota bacterium
CAGCGCTTCCATCGTAAAAGTGTAGGCATTGTAGCCCACCGTGGAAGCGATCAACCAGGTAATGGGACTCCAGTAACCACTGCTCATATCGCCATACTGCGGAATGCCAAAATTGATATAAGGATTCCATAAAGGCAGGTGGCCGGAGTGAATACTTTCGCTCATAAAAAATTTGGGCGGGAAGTATCCGGTAAAAGCATCGTTTTTTAAAAAGAAAAGAAAGGAAGAAACAGGCAGATAGGCAATGAACAGAACAAGGGCGAAAAATAAAATGGTTTTAAGCGGCAGCCTGTCTTTATTTGCGTAAAATTGCATGAATTAAAAATAAGGCATTTGTAAAAATGGACAACAGGACTTTTGATGATTTTGATGCCTGGGCCAAAAACTATCGTGCTATCCATTCGCAAAATATACAATTGAGCGGTGCTGACAGTTTTTATTTTGCCGAACAAAGGGTAACGATGTTGCAGGCCTATGAAAAGAATGAGCCATTACAAGTGCTGGATCTTGGTTGTGGCGACGGCGTGTCGGAATTATTTATGCAGCGGTATTTTAGTAACTGGAGCGTTGAAGGGATAGATGTTTCCAAAGAAAGTATTGAAATGGCAAAACAACAACGGTTGCCCAATGCCGTCTTCAATGTATATGACGGTATCAACATTCCATCTGCAGACAGCAGTTTTGATATCGTATTTGTAGCAGGTGTATTGCACCATGTGGCTTTTCACCTGCATGAGGCCATGATCGGAGAAATGAAAAGGGTATTGAAAAAAGGAGGGAGGCTGATCATTTATGAACACAATCCGCTGAACCCGCTTACAAAATATTTGGTTAAGACCTGTGTGTTTGACCAGGATGCTAAACTGCTCCGTTGTGGTTATTTAAAAAAGAAGTTAACAGCGCAGCAATTGATGATCAGCCAAAGAATATATTTTATCTTCATTCCTCCCAAAGGTTTGTTGAAAAAATTGGTTCCCATCGAAAAATTTTTACGTTGGCTTCCCCTTGGAGGCAAATATTTCATAAGAGCTGTCAAGCAGTAAAAAAACATGCAGGCAAATCCAATCATTTCTACGAAGCAACTGCACGGGTTTGAGCAGCTCTTGGCTGGAGTGGATATCGATGCACTTGATATGACACCCTATGCCAAAAGATATTTACAGCATATCATCCTGCATAAAAAATATTATCTCCGCATTTATGCCCGCTTGCTGGAATTGGTTTTAAAAACCCCGCCGGCGGCTGCCAATCCTGTTGGCGGTTTAGCAGCAACCAATACTAAAAACATCTCCTTAATAGATTACGGTGCCGGTAATGGAATACTTGGATTACTGGCTAAACATTGCGGTTTTAAAAAAGTGTATTGTAATGAACTGAGCGCTGATTTTTTACATGCTGCAAAACAACTGGCCGCTGCTATGAAGATTAGCCTGGATGGTTTTATCGAAGGAGATATTGAACAGGTAAAGGAATATTTTACTGCCAATACGCTTAATGTCATCGTGAGTACAGATGTACTGGAACATATTTACAGCCTGGAACATTTTTTTGCCACTATAAAGGAGATCAATCCCGCCATGATAACGGTAATGAGTACCGCCTGCAACCCCGCCAATTATTTTAAAACAAGGGAATTTAAAATGCTGCAGGTAAAAGATGAATTGTATGGTGGCGGGCCCGGTGACAATACCTTGTTTGGAGAAACAGCAATGGAGCCATTTATTAATACAAGAAAAAAGATCATTGCTGATTTTGGTGCAAGCCAGTTAAGTCCTGAACAGGTAAATGAACTGGCTATTGCCACCAGGGGCTTCAGGAAAGATGATATTGAAAAGGCAGTTGGAAAATTTATCAGCGACAAAATAATGCCCGTTCTTATAACGCATCCTACCAACACCTGCGACCCGATGACCGGCAGCTGGAGTGAAAGACTACTGGAGTTTGAGGAATACAAACGCATATATTCTCATGCAGGTTTTGAGGTAAAGTTTTACGATGGATTTTATAATGAATACGAAAGTAGTTTTAAATGTAAGTTACTGTTTGCTGTAAACAAAATGATACCTCTTACCGGGCATAGACTAAGCCCTTTTGTGATTTTGGTGGGCAAGCAACGCTAGAATAAGTATAAAGCAGCAACAGAAAAGCGCTGTCATTCCGATGAAGGAGGAAACTCCAGGCCTCTGAATAAACCTTGTGTTGCAGCTGGTTTCAGCTCATTGAATATGAAAGAGTCTGTTTACTAATGAGGTTCCCTCACTGCGTTCGGGATGACAGACTCTGCTCTTAATTGCAGTTTTTCGCATTCTTAACGACGCTGACCCAAGACAGCACATGTCTCCCGGGCCGTTGCCCATCGTCGCTTAACTTTTACCCACAGAAATTAGCTGTCATTCCGACGAAGGAGGAAACTCGTATTGCGAGTGAACCCCAAATATATTTAGTCAAGCTGCGTCAAAACATTTACCTGATGAACGCCAATATTTTTATCCCGATTTACATTCCTACTTCACCCGCTCCCGCTCAAATGAATAATAATGCGATCCGAAAACCATCACAGAAAGCGCTGCCAATGCACCCGCTGCCGCCACATGCCCAATTGATTTTTGCAATATCAGCATCACGATATACGACATAAATACAAACAACAGGTAGCGCTCGTTATCCAGTCCGCAACCAAGCGCCGTACCCGTGAATAAAAAAAGCATCAGCACCGCAGTTAAACTTTCCATCGCAATCTGCAGCAAGGGCAGGTTGCCATAAATATTGATAAACATAAATGCTGTTTCGGGCAATAAGATCATCAACCAGGTAAAACCATACATGGCAGCAACTTTTAGCCAATGCAAGGGGAGGTTGCGGTTGGTATGCAATAACGTTTCATTAAAGCTCACACACTGTAAAACAAGCGTAGCATGCGCCACAACCGTTAGCGGATAAAAAATAGCAAAGAGGTCAGCATCAAATCCATCTGCATTTCTTACCATCAGCATACCCAGCATCAGCAGCGAAAATATCTTTACAATAGCAAGAGCAGCTTTTCTTTCATGAAGTATATACGCTAATAAAAAAGCAGGGTAACCAATGTTCACCCTGAATGTTTTTCCGACAGCAGCAGTTACCCGGGTAATAAAAGATTCGGATGTTTTGTTGATGACTATAAAGAGAGAGGCTGCCCCCATACATATCATCATCAACTGCCATGACATTACCTGCCAGCTAACGATTGATTTGATTGGGAAAGCTACCTTGGCCAGCACACACGCATACACAAATACCGGCAGGTATAAAGACGCACTTACAACCAGGTATAGTACGAGTTGAACAGTTATGGATAATCCCCGCAACCGGTAAAGAAAACTTCCGTCAGCCGCCTGCACTGCCGCACTGCAAAAAGCAATACACCTGATATTGTACAGCATCCACAACAGCATTACGATAAACAAAAACAAAGGAAGGCTGATCATGGAATACATTAACGAAAGGTGATAGGAAACGAGATGGCCCGCATCGACAATACCAAACAAAAAAAGAAAAGCAAACAAAAACAAACCCGCATTCTGCAGGTAAAATTGTTTTACCATTACTTTATTCAGTATCTGCCATGCCGCTCTCATGCTTTTACCAATGTTTGGTTGTTGATAGAAAACACGTCATCATAATGAATAACAGCACTGCTTAAAGGCTGGTGCGATGTGATGATAAAAGAAACGCCCTGGGTATAGTAAGCTGCAATGGTTTGTTGCAAGGTTTCAACCGCTTCCACATCCAAAGCGATCAATGGTTCATCCAGTAAGATCAATGCTGGATGGCCGGTAAATGCCAGGACCAGCGACAATTTCTTCATCATCCCGCTGGAATACACGGCTGTTTTGTTGTGCAGGAATTTCTCCACTCCTAATGACGATATCAATGCAACAGGTAATTCCCCGCCATTGGTAGTTTTATAAAAATCAACCAACTCCCTGCCTGTTAAAAAAGGCGGGTATTGCGGTTCGGCTTCTGCATAGTTCACCCTTTTCGTGTAGGCCATCCTGTTGGTATGCAGTTCATAACCATCAATGGCGATGCTTCCTGTAAATGGGATCAAACCTGCGATGGATTTTATCAGCGACGTTTTACCGGAACCATTTTCTCCCTTTATCCAGTAAATGCCTTTATCCAGATGAAAATGGGGTATAGACAAAACAGGATGATCGCTGCCGGGATATTTCTTTTGAAAGCTGGTAATAGTAAGCATGAGTGCCTCAAAAGTATAAAACAAAACAAGCCATTGAAAATAAATATACCAGCGGTAAATAAATTCCAAAACACCGGAGACCAACGCTGCTTCAGTTCTTCAGCGGCATGAAATAATTGTTTCCACTATTTCACAATGGATACGTAACAGGGGGCATGTCCATAGAACCACGCCAGACAAAGAGTTACCAAAAGCATCATCGTCACTGATTAAAATCATAATCAATCCGGTGTGCGTCTGTATAATAAGGCGTAATTTTCATAAAAACTTTGTATGCCACAATCTAAAAAACGCCAGCACCATCACCAACAGCACCAGCATCCTCATGTTCCTGGAAATCCGCAACCGGCTACTTCATCCAATAAAGTAACCAATGCCGGTATGATTTTCTTTGCCATATTGGGCTTATTGATAAGTTACTTTATGGCCGGCAGTGATATTAAATGGTTAATAGCAGGAGCGGTAGGAGGAGGTGCAATCGGTTATTTATTTGCAAGACAGATGAATAGAACCTTCTCGAAAAAATAATACTGTACTATCATGAGTTTGCAACCATGCTGTCCTGAGTTTGCAACCTGCTGTCCTGAGTTTGCAACTCTGCTGTCCTGAGTTTGCAACTCAGGACTCTCATGTATCCTTTTGCAAAACCTTACATAAAAGCAATGAGCAGTACATCTAATTAACCTAGCACCTTCAAACTTTCACCAATTATCTCCACACATTCCATTACCTGTTGCTGATTGATCAGCAAAGGAGGAGCAAAGCGAATCTTATCTCCATGCGTTGGTTTTGCTAATAAGCCGTTTTCTTTCAGCGCTAAGCATAAATCCCAGGCAGCCTCCCGGTTGCTATGTTGTATTACAATGGCATTGAGCAAACCCTTTCCTCTTACAACAGCTATAAATGGTGAGTTCAATTCCTTTATTCCTTTTCTTAATAATTCACCCATTGCTTCGGCATTGGCCGCCATGTTTTCTTCTTTTAAAACTTCCAGCGCTTTTATGGCAACGGCACAGGCCAACGGATTACCGCCATAAGTGCTGCCATGTTCACCTGGTTTGATCGTCATCATAATGGCGTCATCAGCCAGTACAGCACTCACCGGCAATATACCACCACTCAATGCTTTGCCTAATATCAACACATCCGGCCGCACATTTTCATGATCACAGCAAAGCATCCTTCCCGTCCTGGCAAGCCCCGTCTGTATCTCATCTGCCACCATCAGTACATTGTATTCGTTACAGAGATTCCGTATGCCCTGGTAATACCCGTCATCGGGTACCACCACGCCTGCTTCCCCCTGTATCGGCTCAAACATAAATGCCACCACGTTTGTGTTTTGAAACGCTTTTTCCAAAGCTAACAGGTCATTGTTTGGAATGGCCATATAGCCGGAGGTAAAAGGACCAAAATTTGTTTTGGCTGTTGGGTCACTGCTAAAAGCCACTACGCCGGTTGTACGGCCATGAAAATTACCTTCGCATACAACGATCACCGCTTCGTTCTCGGCTACTTTTTTCACCTCGTAGCCCCATTTGCGGCTGAGTTTCAAGGCAGTCTCCACCGCTTCCACACCGGTATTCATTGGCAATACTTTATCGTAACCAAAATAGGAGGTAATGAATTTTTCGTATACACCCAGCTGGTTGCTGTGAAAGGCCCTGCTCGTGAGCGTTAGTTGCTGTGCCTGTGCAGTAAGCGCTGCCACAATTTTGGGATGACAATGCCCCTGGTTTACAGCAGAATAACCACTCAAAAAATCGTAGTAACGTTTTCCATCCACATCCCATACAAATACACCTTCTCCTTTTTCGAGTACTACCGGCAAGGGATGATAATTGTGGGCCCCGTATTTTTCCTCCAGGTCAATGAAATGTTGTGTATTGGCAGTTGTGGCTATTGTAGTATGCATGATAATTGACTAATTGATAATGAACTAATTGAAAATGGATAATTTCTTCGGAAGAAAGAGCAGGACTTTACGAAGGCTTCTGCAGGTGGCAGGTGAATGCTCCACTGAGAACGTATTACATTCAATGATTCAGCAGATCAAGATTGCTGCGGAGAAAACAGGTGATATAGAATGAATGGCTGATAATAGTAAGTTGAACAGCAAAATAACAAAAAATAAACGACAAAAACTACCAGCCTTATAAAAGCTGGTAGCAATCATCGTTCTAAATGCCGTAGTTGGATTAAAATACTTCCATCACTTCCATGCAGGCTTCAGCACAGGTGCGGCATGCTGCAGCACATTCCTGGCAATGTTCGTTTTCATGTTTTTCACATTCCTCAGCGCATTCCCGGCACAATTGTGCACAGATGGCGCAAATTTCTTCAGAGCGTTTGCTGCCGAGGCTCATCATCTGCGCTGTATAGCTACAGGCAGTGGCACATTCCATATCCAGTTGAATACATCGTGCCATCATATTCACATCTTCTTCCTTTGTACAGGCTGATGCACAGTGGTTGCATACTGCTGCACAGGCTAAACAAGCCTCAATGCATTGTTTGTAATGATGATAGTCCATAGTTGTTTTTATAAAATGCTGTCCAAACCCTTTGCCACATTATTACAACTTATAAAACAGGCTGTTTTTTTTAAACCCGTGAAATTTTTTACTCATATATTCACAACAGGGGTTTACTTTAACAGGCAGGAATATCTTTTGTGTAAGCAGATTGCTTAATTTCATCGCTCCTAAATAAAAATGCAATATGAAAACAGTTTCTTCCATTGCTCTATTCCTTTTATTGACCGGCTTCTCTGCAGCCGGGCAATCCAACACCTTATCCAAATCAAGCTATTCGGTAAAGTATCCCGACCCCTGGAGTATTGAGGGCACGGCAGATGCCAAACAGTTCACCATCAAAGCAGCGCCCGATTCCGGCATCATGGATAATTTTATTGAGAACCTCAACATGGTGATCAATGATCTCAACAGCCCTATGAATGCGCAGCAGTATGCTGCTTTCTCCAAAGGTTACCTGCCACAAAAAATTAAAAACTTCGTGGTGCTGGAAAATGCCAAAGGCAACCTGGGTAAGGACAGCTGGTATATGGTGTTCAAGGGTGTACAGTTTGGAAAAAAGCTGCAATGGAAACAATACTATATTGTAAAAGGAAGCAAAGTGCATATCCTCACTTTTACCGGCGAAGCTACCCGGTACAAGCAATACATCAAAACCATCAACAGCATGATGGCTAGTTATACCATCAAATAGTTTTTTAAAGCCGAATAGAAATTAAGCCACCTGGAATGTACCGGCTGTAAAATAACTTTTCCTACTTTTATACTAAATAAATAACGAATGGTAAAAGGCCTGCTGCTAAGCTGCATGCTCATCTTTTCACTGATGATTCATGCACAGGTAAAACCCATGATTGGAACAGCTAAAGATGACAAGGCGAAATTGCTCCTTATTAAAAAAGGATTACCTGATATTAAAAAAAATCTAACCAGGCGTGTTGATGATTATTCTCAAGACAGGGAGGCCAGGGTACTAATGGGTGATGAAGGTCCCATGTTTAGTGAGGAGGATAATGTACAAACGCTTACCTATGATTTTTCCAGGTCCTATTTCAGTGGAACAACAGAGGAATACCAGTCATACTACCGAAAATTATTGGGTACAATTAAAGAAGTTTTTGGAGATAAATATGATTCCGTTGAATATAAAAAGGAAGCAAAAAAATGGTGCGTATCATTCTTTGAAAAAGGAAAAAAATGGGAGTCTCCCACCAGCATTTATGTATGCTGCGATTGGATGCTGGCTTCTATTGGACCAAAGATATCTCTATCTTTTTTTTGGACGAAACCGGATTAAAGTATTGGAAGCAACCCATGAATCTGTACGGGCCGCACGAGGCCAGTTCCTTTCAAGCGTAAAAAAAAACGTACCGGACCTGCCGCTCCTTTCACTGGCCGCTTTCAAAATTGAAGCCGCTGCGTTGTTAGTTTTAAGTCCCATAGGGGCGATATACTGGTAGAAAAAAACAGCATAATATTTTGAAGCCCCGTAGGGGCGGCATATCAATAGAAAGAAAGGCATAGAATTTTTTAGCCCCATCGGGGCGTAATATTAGTAGATTAAATTACAGCATAATATTTCAAAGCCCCGTAGGGACGGCATATCAATAGAAAGAAAGGCATAGAATTTTTTTAGCCCCATCGGGGCGCAATATTTATAGATTAAAACACAGCATAATATTTCAAAGCCCCGTAGGGGCGGCATATCAATAGAAAGAAAGGCATAGAATTTTTTAGCCCCATCGGGGCGTAATATTGGCAGATTAAATTACAGCATAATATTTCAAAGCCCCGTAGGGGCGGCATATCAATAGAAAGAAAGGCATAGAATTTTTTAGCCTCATCGGGGCGCAATATTGGTAGATTAAAACACAGCATAATATTTTAAAACCCCGTAGGGGCGGCATATCTATAGAAAGAAAGGCATAGAATATTTTTAGCCCCGTTGGGGCGCAATATTCGTAGATTAAATTGCATCATAAAATTTTAAAGCCCCGTAGGGGCGGCATATCAATAGAAAGAAAGGCATACAATTTTTTAGCCCCATCGGGGCGTAATATTGGTAGATTAAAACACAGCACAGTATTTTAAAGCCCCGTAGGGGCGGCAGATTTGTATGATCAAGAATATTTCAACAGTTTTTGTTTTCGTCATCATCTCTCTGTGTTGCCATAGCCAGCAGCAACCCGTTCATTATGGCAACAATTCCCAGGCTGGTAAATATTACCAGGTCAGGGGCGTAAACATGTATGTTGAAATGTATGGAAAAGGAATGCCCCTGCTGATGATACATGGCAACGGCGGCAGCATCGAAGCCTTTTATAAAAACATTCCTTATTTTTCAAAATACTATAAAGTAATAGCAGTAGACAGCCGTTCCCAGGGCAAGACAACAGATAACAGGGATTCACTCAGTTTTGAAATGATGGCCGATGATTTTGCAGCCTTGCTCACCGGATTAAAAATTGATTCTGCCTATGTACTCGGCTGGAGCGATGGTGGCATCACCGCCATTCTAATGGCCATGCGGCACCCGGGTA
>JAKQJG010000226.1 GCA_029561305.1 Bacteroidota bacterium
GTTGCCTCTTGGTACGCAAGCCCGGTTGCTCCGTGTGTTAGAAACAGGTGAATATATCCGGGTGGGCAGCAGCAAGGTGCAGAAAACAGACGTAAGGGTAATTGCTGCCACTAATAAAGAACTATTGGAACATTCGCAAACCGGCAGGTTCAGGGAAGACCTCTACTACCGTTTGAACACCGTTCCTATAAGGGTACCGTCTTTAAAAGACCGGAAGGAAGACATTGCACTCCTGTTTAGAAAATTTGCAGCTGATTTTGCAGACCGTTACAAAACATCCCCTGTTCAATTGAGCGAGGATGCAAGGGTGCTGCTGATGAATTATAGTTGGCCGGGCAATGTAAGAGAGTTGAAAAATATTGCAGAACAGATCTCTGTTTTGTCGAAAGATAAAAATGTATCTGCAACTGATCTGCAACAGTTTTTACCGGCAGATAACTTTAACAGGCTGCCCGTATTGGCAGGTGGTAAAGGCAGCGTAAGCCAGCAGGAATTTGCCAATGAAAGAGAGATATTATACAAGCTCTTTTTCGATATGAAAAAAGATGTGAATGAGCTGAAGAAGATGTTCTTTGATGTATTACAAAACCCCGGCGGCATGGGGCATCATATACCCATGTATAACGGCAACGACACCGCGATGCAGGATTTGAAACCTGCCGTAAGTTCCGGCAATTATATTTCTTCCACCGGGCAGCCTGTACTGCTCAATCAAAATAACAATGAGGAAATGCACCACCACGAAGCTGTGGAAGAGTCATTGAGTATCATGGAAAAGGAAAAAGAACTTATTATTAAAGCTTTGAAAAAACACAGGGGCAAAAGAAAAGATGCAGCGTCGGATTTGGGTATTAGTGAAAGAACATTGTATAGAAAATTAAAGGAGTATGATATTGAAGAATAAGATGGTCAATTGTGAACCTTGCCTACCGGCGGGCAGGTGGTCAGTGGTCAATGGACGAGCTGAATCAAAAGTTTCATATGCAGGGTGTCTATTGTCTATTGCCTATTGCCTATTGACAATTTTATTGCTCTCCGGCTGTTCTACCTGTAAGTATTCTTTCAATGACGTGTCTATTGATACAGAAGTAAAGACCTTCAGGGTAAATTACCTCGAGAACAAAGCAAGATATATCAACCCCCAGCTGAGCCCGCAGTTAACAGAAAGGCTAAAGCAAAAGATCATTGGTACCACCAGGCTGAAGCAAACCAATGACGACAATGCCCATTATGATATCAGCGGTTATGTATCCGATTATTCTGTAACCACTACGGGTATTACGGGTGGCAATTCAAGCACCAACAGGCTCACGGTTTCTTTTCATGTTGTATTCAAGAATACACTGGATGAAAAGAAAAATTTTGAAAGCGATGTTACCAGTACATTCGACTTCAGTTCTAATCAAAACCTGTCGCAGGTAGAAAGCGAAAGAAATGATGAAATCGTGCGGAATATTGTGGATGCAGTATTCAATAAAATTTTCTCTAACTGGTAGGCGTGAAACTTTATTCTTTGTTTTATAAACCATAGTTTTGACCGATGGAAAAATACGGATTGCTTTTTGAGTCGATATTTAAAAGAAAACTTACAGATGAAGATGCTGCCGGTTATCTGAAGAATATTACCAAAGAACACCCCTATTTTTCTGTTGCACAGTTTTACCTGCTCCGGCTGTCACAAAAAAATGTGAACGGGTATAAGAACCAGGCCAGGAAAACAGCTGTATTGTTCAACAACAATCACTGGCTCAACTTTCAACTGCTGGAGGCTGGCTTTGATAACAACACCGGCGCTGAAAGGGTAACAACCGCTCTCTCCTTCCCGGAAAAAATAGCGGATGATGTGTATGCATCAACAACCAGCACCATTGGCAATGATGAAACATCTGCCGAAACTTTCTCTTCCGTGCAGCCCCGTTATGACGCTGTAGTGGAAGATATACAGGCTACAGACATCGCTAAAGAAACAGCCATTGAAGAAGAAATAAAAGCCGAAGAAAGCGGTGTTGAAGAACCAATAGTGATCAATGATCCTTTGATTGTGGGAGAAGCGAATGCTGTGGAGGAGGTAATAAATGAGGAAGCCGAAGCGATGCCCATTGAAGAGCAGTCTGCAGTTTTGAAAGAAGATGTAAACATCGAAGAAGAGATAAAAGCAGAAGAAAGCGTTGCTGAAGAGCTGGTATTGATCAATGATCCGTTGGTAGCGGGAGAAGACAATACGATAGATGGAGTGGTAAATGATGAAACAGCCAATGCGGCTTATGAGAAAAATGAGGCTGCTGCTACGATGGAAGAAATAGCCTTAAAAGAAGAAATAAAAGCTGAAGAAGGTGGCACTGAAGAACCGGTTGTGATCAATGAGCCATTGATAGTGGGAGAAAATAATACCGTGGATGAGGTAGTTGCAGGTGACACAGCAACACTGGACGAAGAAATAAAAACGGTGGAAACTGCAACAGAAGATAATCACATAACAATTGAGGAAGTAATAGAGGATGAACCCAAAACAACTGCTGAAGGTATAACCGCTGAGTCACCTGTTGAGAACAATGAACTAATTGCTGCCGGGGAGCATGTGGCCGCGGCTGAACAAAATGCAGTCATCGAAGACCCTTCAACCGGAGCAATTCCCAATGCTGGAGAAGAAAAGAAAACGGAGCAGGTTATTGCGGAAAAATCAGTTGAACCCGAACCTTTACTTTTTGAGCCATTACACACTTCCGATTATTTTGCCAGTGTGGGCATCAAATTGAGCGAAGAAGAAAAAACTGCCGGCAACCTGGGCAAACAATTGAAAAGTTTTACTGATTGGTTAAAAACCATGAAAAAGGTACATGCTGAGCAATTGAAAAAAACCTCCAGTCCTGCGGAAGTAAACCTTTCGGCCACCGAAAGTACTATCCAGAAAATGGCTGAAAAATCAAACCAGGAGAATGATGTGATCACCGAAGCCATGTCGGATGTGCTGCTTCAGCAGGGAAAAGCAGATAAAGCCATTGAAATATTAGAAAAATTAAGTTTGCTCAATCCCGGTAAAAGTGCTTACTTTGCCGCCAAAATTAACCAGATAAAAGATAAGTGATATGTTGTTATTTGCTATTATAATCATCCTGTTCTCAGTAATATTAGGTCTCATCGTATTAGTACAAAATCCAAAAGGTGGCGGTCTATCCGGGACTTTTGGTGGTGTGGGTACCCAGTTAATGGGTGTAAAGCAAACAACCGATGTGCTTGAAAAAGGCACCTGGATCTTTGCAGGTGTGGTTGCCATTCTTTGTCTCATTTCACCTTTGTTCATAAAAAGAGAAGGTAGTGCTTCTAAAAATTCTGAGTTGATGGAGAAAGCCTCTTCTACGGCTCCCGCTTCAAACAAACCAGCTGCAAATAATGCTACGCCGTTGCCTGGTACCACCCCGGCTGCAACTGATACTACTACCAACAAGTAAGTTTTTTTTTAAAATATTTTAAAGCCCCACCTTTTACCGGCGGGGTTTTTTATTTTACATTTATTAAATATTCAGTACTGAAATGGCTATACGAAAACGGTTGTTACAATTATTTTTTCTCGTTATTATCGGTTCAGCCGCTTTTCTTGCATGGCGCATCCTTGGTAGCGACACTATTTTTGAAGAATCAAAAAAAGCCCTTTATATCAGGACCGGCAGTGATTTCGCAAGAGTGCAAAGCCAGTTACAGAAAGGTGGCTTTATAACACATGCAGGCCTTTTTAATAAGCTGGCTTCTGTAAAAGGCTACACTGATGCAACGATACAACCGGGCAAGTACGTGATAGAGAAAGGCAGCAGCATTAACGGCATTATCAACCTGTTGAAGTCGGGCAAACAAACCCCCGTTACACTGGTCATCAGTAAGATCCGTACAAGAGAGGGACTTATAAAAAAATTAGCGGAGAACTTTGAATGTGAATCCGCCATCATCAGCAACTTTATCAATTCAAATGATTCTCTGCATTCTTTTGCTGTTGACACCAATACGGTAATGAGCCTTATAATGCCTGGTTCCTATAACATCCTTTGGAATGCATCTTTTCAAACTATTTTTAAAACCCTGCACCAGGAACACCAAAAATTCTGGACCACCGAAAGACTTAAAAATGCAGCAGACCTTGGCTTCACACCGCAACAGGTGTATACCATTGCAAGTATCGTAGAGGAAGAAACCAATAAAGAAGAAGACAAGGGAAAAATTGCGAGTGTGTACATCAACAGGCTTAACCAGGGAATGGCGCTGGGAGCAGATCCAACCATCAAATTTGCTTTAAGGGATTTTGAATTGCGTCGTATTTATGAAAAACATCTGTTTGTAAAATCGCCTTACAACACTTATCAGAATAAAGGCCTTCCGCCGGGCCCTATCTGCACTGCCACAGAAAAAACGATTGATGCAGTACTGAATGCGCCGGCCACCAATTATTTGTTCTTTGTAGCCAAACCTGACTTTAATGGCTATTCAAATTTTGCTGAAACATATTCCGAACATCTTCGCTACGCCAAAGCCTACCAGCAGGCATTGGATACGTTGATGAGAAAAAAAGCGGAAGGAAGGCAGTAGCGGGTGACAAAAAATCAAAGTGGCAAGGGGCAATGTGCAAAATTGCAAACTAGCAAAGACGCAAGGGAGCAAGGGAGCAAGTTAGCAAAGTATTTATTTTGCAAATGGCAAAGGCAAGAATGAAAAAATAAAAGTTGATAATAATAAAAACAAATCATATCAATCCAAAACAATCATCATATAAAAATTATCCTTTTCATAAAACAAATCATATCAATCATAATAATCAAAAATAATCGTCATCCCAAAAAATACCTTATTTCATAAAACAAATCATATCAATCATACCAATCCAAAATAATCATCATCAAAAAAAATCATCTTCCAAAATAATCCTCATAATTAATTGATTTGCTCAAAATTGAACGCATCATAATAACACTGCCGCCTGTGGCATTCCTTATCCGGAAAAGCAAGAAGCTGATCCTGCCTGGTTTTGAAGGTGTGCCTTTGTTTGATGTACTGAATTTCTTTTACAAGCAAACAAAAACTATTGGACTTACTGAAAGGGCCTCGGCAGTAGCTTACAACTTTATCATGGCCATACCGCCCACTTTCCTGTTTTTATTTACACTGATACCAAGCCTGCCGCTGATTAAAAAAGCTGCTCTTAAACGTGAATTGCATGCGCTGATACGTGACATCATCACTGACAAAGTGCACCATAAAAACCTCATTAATTTCGTAGACTCCTTTATTGATAATTCAAGGATCGGCCTGCTGTCATTTGGTTTGGTGCTGGCCCTGTTCTTCGCCTCCAATGCGATGATGGGCCTGATGCGGTCATTCAATAAAAACTATATTGGCTTTGCCAAGCGAAAAGGTTTTCATAACAGGATCGTGGCACTGCGTTTAACAGCGTTGATTTTTTTATTGGTGCTGGCCTATCTAATTTTATTGATCACACAATCCGCTGTTTTAAAATGGATGGGTATCAAAAGTGCCACCTTCCGGGAAGTCGTTTTTTATATCCGTTGGGTATTTATTGTCAGCCTTATTTTTTACTCTATCGCTTTTATTTATAAATATGCCCCCGCTGTACAAAAGCGGTGGAAGATGGTAAGTCCCGGCACTATCCTTGCTACTTCACTCAGTATTCTTGCCACGCTGGGCTTTTCTTTTTTTGTAAGCAATTTTGGTAATTATAATGCTTTGTATGGTTCAATCGGAACCATCATTATGCTGATGGCGCTGGTATATATCAATTCACTGGTTTTGCTGATAGGTTTTGAATTGAATGTGAGTATCAAATCTTTAAAAGCCATTGCAGAAAACCGGAAAACAGAAGAAGAGGCAAAAGCTGCCGAAGCAAAAATTATATAGGTGGTTTGCAAAAGCCGGTATCACATTGTAACTTGAATCAAATTTTATTGTATGAAAAAAGTAATGCTCCCTGCGCTTATTGCACTTACTGTGACCTTGGTATCTTTTACATTAGCCGACTCATTGCCCATTGGCAGTGCATTACCCAAGGCGGATAAAAAATTAAAAGATGTTTCTGGTAAAGAGATCAGTATGAAAGAAGCCAAACAGCAAAATGGCCTGCTGGTAATGTTTAGTTGTAATACCTGCCCCTTTGTTGTAAAAAACCAGGACCGTACCAAAGAAATTTGCGCCTATGCACAAAGCAAAAATATTGGTGTGGTGGTATTGAACAGCAACGAAGCATACCGGGGCAGTGCTGACAGTTATGAAGAGATGAAAAACTATGCCGGTGAACAAGGTTACAAATGGAATTATGTGGTGGATACCGACAGCGAAATGGCCAATGCATTTGGCGCCAACCGTACCCCGGAAGTGTACCTGTTTAATAAAGACCTGAAACTTGTGTATCACGGTGCAATTGACAACAATCCTTCCGATGCAAATAACGTAACCCGGAAGCACTTGCAAATTGCTATTGATGAAACAGTGGAAGGAAAAGCAGTAAGTACAAGTGAAACAAAGAGTGTGGGTTGTGGGATTAAGAGAAAGGGGTAAATCTGCAGTGTGAATGGTCAATAGTCAATTGTGAATCAATGTCGGTTACTTAAGAAAAACCGCCGTCAGGGTTTTTAACCGCTGACGGGGTTTGCTTCTACCCCGACCGCGGATTTTAGCCCCGTCGGCGGTTAGCAGAAATCTAACATCTGCTTAATTAAACGACATTGAATTGTCAATGGTCAATAAAGAGTTTCCGGGGTGTAAGAGCCCCGGATTTTTTTTTTGGCAGCTGACGAATAAATATGTTGTTTGAAACCTGCTAAGGGAGCTTCAAACCTTGTAGTAAAATCCGCTTTATCATCGCAGTGCCTTCACCATCCATATATTTCCCACCTCCCAATAAAAATCTTCCTGTACTTTTGAATTATGCGTAAAACGCTCAATATACTCAGTAACAGCCTGCGGCTCACCCTGCAGGAACTAAAAGTGAACAAACTCCGTACAGCGTTGAGTCTTACCGGTGTGGCATTTGGCATTTTCTGTATTATCGGGGTATTGGCCACCGTTGGAAGCCTGGAACGTAATATTCAGCAGGAAGTGAGCTCATTGGGCTCCAACACCATCTACATAGACAAATGGGAATACAGCGGCGGACCAGATATGCCTTTCTGGAAATACAGGGCCAGGCCCGTGATGAAGTACCCGGAGATGGACCAGATAAAACAACGCAGTACACTGGCAGCAGATGTGGCCTACCTGATGCAGACGGCGGACAATATCGGTTATAAAGATTACCTGGTTCAGAATGTTTCTCTCTACGGTATCGTAGAAGCACAAACGAATATACAGCCACTAACGTTTGAGGCTGGCCGCTATTTGTCAGCAGCAGAATTTAACAGCGGAAGCCCGGTTGGATTAATGGGTTTTGATAATGCAGAGCAATTATATGGCAGTGCCGAAAGAGCCATCGGCAAACAGTTTGAGATAAAAGGGAAACAGGTGACCATTGTGGGAGTGATAAAAAAAGAAGGCAAAAATTTTGTGGGCTGGAACTATGACAATTGTGTGATGCTGCCCTATAAATTCTGCAAACAGATTGTAGAGGAAGATAACAGCAACCCCATCATCATAGTAAAAGGCAGAGATAATGTGAGTACCGAAGCGCTGGTGAGTGAACTCAGGGGTATCATGCGGCAGGTAAGAAAACTATCGCCCATGCAGGAAGATAATTTTTCGCTTAACAGCGTGGAGGCATTCAGCAAAGCGATCAACCAGTTATTCGGAACGGTTAATATTGTTGGCGGTGTAATTGGCGTGATCAGTTTGATCGTGGGTATGTTTGGCATTGCCAATATCATGTTTGTAACAGTGAAAGAAAGAACCAGTGTGATCGGTTTAAAAAAGGCCATTGGCGCAAAGAAAAGCAGCATCCTGTTTGAATTTTTAATGGAGGCCGCCATTCTATGTTTATTGGGTGGAGCATTTGGATTGCTGTTTGTTTACATCCTTTCATTGATCTTAAGTGCCATGGATTTCCCCGTTTATATTTCTATACCTCTACTCATCAGTACCGTTATCATTTGTCTTGTGGTGGGAGTATTGGCTGGTATCTTCCCTGCATCAAGAGCTGCAAAGATGGACCCGGTGGTGGCGATCAGGAGTAAATAAAACCCCCTCCGCCCCCTGAAGGGGGAACTTGGCGCCTACGAAAGTTTATCTCTTTTTATTCTTAGCACGACTTCAATTAATTTCGCATGGTGAGTTTTACCAATACAAGTAATTTATCTTACTGCAGGGACTTGCAGGTACCCCCTTTAGGGGGCGGAGGGGGTGTCATTCTTGCCATTGAATCTTCCTGCGACGAAACATCTGCCTCTGTTTGCAAAAACGGGATTATTCTATCTAATATTATTGCCGGCCAGGCCATTCATGAAAAATATGGCGGCGTGGTACCCGAACTGGCCAGCAGGGCACACATGGAAAATATTGTTCCTGTGGTGGATGAGGCCTTAAAAACTGCTGGCATCGAATTAAAAAATATTGACGCCATTGCTTTTACACAGGCACCCGGTTTGATAGGCGCTTTATTAGTGGGCGCTGAATTTGCAAAATCGCTGGCGCTGGCTTTGGAAAAACCCTTGATCGCAGTACACCATATGCAGGCGCATGTGCTGGCCAATATGATACCCGAAAAAAAGCCGGACTTCCCCTTTCTGTGCCTGACAGTGAGTGGCGGGCATACACAAATTGTCCTTTGTGAATCTCCCGTGCAAATGAAAGTTATTGGTGAAACCATTGATGATGCTGCAGGTGAAGCATTTGACAAAAGCGCCAAGCTCCTGGGTCTTCCCTACCCCGGCGGTCCGTTGATTGACAAACATGCAACTAACGGCAACCCACAACGCTTTGCATTTCCGGAGCCACAAATACCTGGTCTGAACTTCAGTTTTAGTGGATTAAAAACGTCTATTCTTTATTTTCTGCAAAATGCAGGCGTCAGTAACGTGTACAAAGAAGATTTTAAAGCTACAGAAGAAGAAAAGAAACAGTTTATTGATGATAACCTCAACGATATCTGCGCCAGTATTCAGCAACGCATCATCAGCATATTGATCAATAAACTGAAGAAAGCAGCAAAAGAAACAGGCATCAAAAATATTTGTATCGCAGGTGGGGTAAGTGCCAACAGCGGTCTGCGAAAAGCTCTGGTTGAAACCGGTGATCAACTGGGCTGGCAAACTTTTATTCCTGCATTTGAATATTGTACCGACAATGCAGGGATGATCGCCATTACAGCCTATTACAAATACCTGGCGAAAGATTTTGCTGACTTATCTGTTACGCCTACTGCAAGGGCGGAATGGTAAAATAACATGCTATGCCGAATAACTATTTTAAGTTTAAACAATTCACTATTCAACAGGAGCATTGTGCTATGAAGGTTTGCACCGATGCCTGCTTGTTTGGTGCTTATGTGGCCGACCAGGTAAAAACAAAATCATCAGCCAAAATCCTGGATATTGGAACCGGCACAGGCCTGCTTAGTTTAATGCTGGCGCAAAGAGTTCCTGCCCTGATCGATGCCATTGAAATAGACGAAGCCGCTTCCTTGCAGGCCAACAAAAATTTTGAGCAGTCCCCGTGGAAGGAAAGGTTAACTGTTTTTAATACAGATGTGCTGCAATTTGACACGGATAAAAACTATGATTATATCATCAGCAATCCTCCATTTTTTGAGAAAGATCTTAAAAGCAATGACAATAGTAAGAACAACGCCAAACACGATACTTCGCTAACATTGGAACAGTTGCTGTCCGTAACAAAATCTCTCTTGAAAGAAGACGGGACTTTTGCAGTACTGCTGCCCTGTCATCGGGTGGAAGAATTTATATCGATGGCATCGACTAATGATTTTCATCTTTCAAAAAAAATATTGGTAAAGCAAACAGAAAAGCATGATCCCTTCAGGGGAATTTTAATTTTCAGCAGGTTGCAGGCTGTACAGTATGAAGAAACGATTGTTATAAAAAACATAGAGGAGAAATATTCAACACGGTTTGCAGAGTTGCTGAAAGATTACTATTTGTATTTATAAAATCTCCTTAATCAGATGAATTACTAAAGTCCACTTACCATCTGCAAGTTCATAAAGCGAAAGTCGCCGGGATGCACAACGCTTTCCACAATAATCTTCAATATAAAAGATACATTTCTTTTGATTATCAAATAAAAAGGGTTTGCTATACCAAAAAAGAATTTCTCCTGGCGGAAGATTTTTCCTGGCATTGTCAACAATAATGGCATTTTTAAAATACTTTTTTACCCAGGCACGAGCAGGTGTTTCCAGTTGATGTTTAAGTAAAGTAAGCAAACTTGTATCCTTGACATTTGAATCCAAAGCAGGGTCATCGGTCTTTTGTATGATTTTTCTGTGCTTGATCCTTTCAATGATTTTCAATACAGTTGATTCTTCTATACCCTCACAAATAAATGCTTTCCGCATCAGATGTTCCTTGGGAAATATATCCATAAGGAAATTCCTGGTGACCTGCTCATTTGTACTGTCTTGTGTAAACGCATAATTGCTTTGAAGACATAAAAACAATATCGAATAAAGAAACTTCATTTATTTAATTAGTGATCCCTCCGTATTCTTTCATATGTTCAAATTCATCCGTAATCTCACCCTGCTTCACCATTGTTGCCCTGTCAATTAAAGCACTGTTACCTTTTACCAGGTCTTCCAATACATATTTGATTAACTGCTCACCAAAATACTGACTGGCATCTCTTGGCAATTCATTGGGCAGGTTGCCAACGGCCATTACATCAATACTGTTGGTTTCGTAAGGGGCTGTTTTTTCAAATGTAATTTTATCTACACCGTATACAGGATCGTCAATGGTTTGATCACCGAGATTAACGGGCACAGAGCCATGTTCATCATCCGTAATATCAGCAATGGTTTGTATGCTGAACGTATCATCAATGTCAGATGTTTCAAAAAGTCTTGGTACATGTTCATCCCAATAAACCCCATTCATCAGGATGTCTGTGCATTTGGTGAAAGGTAAAAAGCGGCTTCGGTATTCGGTTGGATGTTCATGAAAATGATCCCGCTTGTAGGTTCTTGTTTCTTTGTGGGTGTATAAGTCTGCTCCTTTTAATTGTACATACACCGGGTAACTGAATTTTCTTTCTAAGTATTCATCTGGTTCCACTTCGGTAATACCCACCAGGTTCATTACCTCTAATACACCATGTGCCACCCGGCCGCTGCCCGTAACCGCCACTTTTATATTCGGGACCTTCAAACCAAAATAAGTATGGATGAGTGTTCGGTAATCTTTACAGTCATGCACGGCACCAAGATGGAAGGCCCCTGTACGTTTGCCATAAGCCATCAGTCCATTATGAGCGCCAACTATGCCTGCAAAAAAACCAAAGCCCAGTACCCGTTGACCGTCATCGTGTACTAAACACTCATAATCTACGAGGGTAATTTTCTTCTCTATTACGGCTTTAAATAGTTTTTGATTGTGAGGCTGTAGTTTTTTTGTGTGAGAGAAGAACAAATAGGTTTTACCAGGTATCAGCATATCCACAGGCACTTCTTTTATGCCCATTAAAACATCACAACCGTTCATTTCTTCCATCACCTCCACTCCTGCCTGTATATATTCTTTATCGCTAAAACATCTTGTGGTGGAGTGTTGAGCCACCACTTTTATAGAAGGAAAATTCTTTTGCAGCCAGCGGCATTGGGCCGGTGTAAGTGCCACCCTGTTATCAGAAGGCTTTTTACCTTCTCTTATTAATCCAATAGTAAGCATCAATCGTCTGTTTTGAGCGGCAAGTTAATCAATCCTTCCCGTACCCTCATAAAGTGAAGTATCGGGCAACCTTACCTATTTTTGCAGGATGAACTATTTTGATTTATTTGAAATGCCTGTCAGCATTAACATTGACAAAACGCTGCTCACGAAAAAATATGTGGAGCTGCAGAAAAAATACCATCCGGATTTTTTTACGCAGGAAAATGAAGCGGCGCAGGACGATGCATTGGAAATATCGTCTGCCATCAACAAAGCAATGAAGGTTTTTAAAAAACCGGATGCAACACTTAAATATGTGCTGGAATTGAAAGGCATCGTGGAGGAAGAAGAGAAATATCCTTTGCCACCTGATTTTTTAATGGAGGTAATGGAACTGAATGAAAATTTATCTGAAGGTTCTTTAGCGGCTATCGAGGCTTTTGAAAAAAGCATTTATACTGAAGTTAGTTTGATAATTGAAAATTATAATGACAAAACTGTCACCCCTGCTGAATTGCAGAAACTAAAGGAGTATTATTATAAGAAAAAATATTTGCACCGTATTTTGGAGAGATTGGAGGGATAATGTAATATTGCAGCCCTGAAAGAGTTTAAGGTTTAAGGTTTAAGGTTTAAGGTTTAAGGTTTAAGGTTTAAGGTTTAAAGTTTAAAGTTTAAAGACTCTTCGAATAATAAACGTATAGTTCTTTTTGTGCAAGCCCAGATGGCGGAATTGGTAGACGCAGCAGACTCAAAATCTGCCGCCCACAAGGTGTGCAGGTTCGATTCCTGTTCTGGGCACGAAGCCTCTCAAGAAATTGAGGGGCTTTTTTTATACTTCAAACTGAACAATTACAAGATGTGTCCCGATTGGTATCAGTATTCTTGATACCATAGCCTCTTAAGAAACTGAGGGGCAGTTTTATACTGGATAATCACTTGCATTCAGCAGGTATTCTCATTTTATATTATATAGCAAACTCAGCGAAAGCATTTGGTTTTTGCTGCCACTGCTGTTTCCTGCAGCAGGCGAACGCAACCCGTGCTGGTACATTAAACCTGCAGTCATTTTTTTGTATTGGTATTTCACTGCTGTTACAAAGCGATAATCAAATTTGCGTACACGTATATCAAATTCCTCTTGCGCACCAGCAGCCGCCCCTACCAGTGGCAGGGAGGGGTTATCCACGCTGTTCATGCTGAAATCATAAGGATACAAAGATTTTTTTACAGACTTGCTTAAGAGGTACGATGCCTGTATACCTGCCTGCAAAGAAATATTTTTATGCAGGTTTACCCCAACAAACAGGGGTACATCTGCATAGCGGAATTGATTGAGTTCTGTTACTTCCTTATACATCCTGATATTGTTCATTGTATCGTTCACATGAATCAATGTACTCACGCCAGATACGGTAGCAGGTGCAGGTGAAAACAGCGACACGCCGCCAGCAACAAAAAACTTCCGGCTTACATTAAATTTCCATGCTGCAACAGGGTATGGCTGCAGGTGTTCCTGTTTACCGATTGGCATATTAATGCCCATACCTGCTGAAAATTCCCATCGCTTTGCAACTTTGCTTTTGTGTGCGGTAGCGTTAACAATTGGGAAATCAGGTGCAGGAAGACGCTTGATCACCGGGGAACTGTTTCTTAATTCGTTTTGTGCGGCCAATTGCAAAACATTATCGGGTACCACCCTTCTGGCAATGTTAACAGCAAGACTATCTGTATGTGGGGGTACATTCATGTAACGAATGCTGTTTTCAGTATAAATATTAACAGGCAAGTTTTTTACAGCGGTATTTTTTTCACTGCGTTCCTGCACCAAAACTTCCTCTTCAGCCATGGGCATTATTTTACCGGATGCTGCATGAAAAGCATATTGATGCTCGTTGAGTGGCAAGAAAGCAATTATAAAAAATACTGATAACATTAATACAGGGCAAGATGAAATGGCTTTGCTGAATACAACACTTCTTTTACTAACCGGCATCCGCCTGTTGAGCAATGTTTTCATTTCTGCCCAGCCTTCATCTGCGGAGAATGACAAGTCACTATATATGTCATGATCATCAAGCATATTATACCTGTTTGGTTTGTTTAAACTGCATCGAACCTTTCAGCCGCTTTCTTGCTTCTGCGAGGTGCCACCTGCTGGTTGTTTCAGAAATATTCAGTTGCTGCGAAATGTCTTTATGGGTATACCCATCAAATGCAAAAAGATTTACTACGATTCGGGTAACTGACGGTAATAAATTAAAATGCTGCAATATTTCCTCCAGGTTGTTCTTGTAGGCAAGCCGGAAATCATCATCACCCTGCTCCTGCACCTGGTCGATATGAATAATATAAGTTTCCTTTTTATTACGCCGGGTGAAGTCAATGGCTGTATTGATGATAATTGTTTTAAGCCAGGGTCTGAAATTTCCTAAACAGGAATTGTAGTTAGCAATATTGGAAAAAACTTTTAAGAACCCGTCATTTAAGATGGTTAATGCTTCATGCTGGTCACGGGCATAGCGTCTGCACAATGCAAACATGTCGTTGAAGAAATGTTTATATAATTTTTCCTGTGCAGCCCGGTCATTATGCCTGCACATTTCAATCCAATCCAATACGTTTTCATCAGCTATTGTCATCCGGCGTACGTCTTTAAAAATGATGCTGCAGCCTGTAACATTTTGTGCAGGCAGGCTGCAGCATCCCGTTGATTATTTTTTAAATTCAATTGTCTTGTTGAGTTTTTGGGCAGGGTTCAGGCTATCCACAAATCTCACCTTCAATACGGAATCATTGAGGGTCACAACCTTCCACGACACATATTTTGCAGGGTTGGTTGCATTTAATTTTAAAGAGTCATTGGTAAGATCATATACCCAGGAACCTTTTGAATAATAAAAAATAGTTGAATCGCATTTATTGGCGGCATCCTGGAAATCAAAAGCAGTTTTATTGAACCGGATCACATCATCATTCATACACACTTTGGTTAAAGCACTGTCTACGGTTGGCTGTCCTGCTTTAGGAACACTGATACTTTTGATCTTCCAGTCGAATAACATTTTTTTAACTTTCTCCGGGGTGTTGTCTACCGGATCATCTTTTTTACAGGATACAAATACAATGCTGCAGCACAGGGCCGTGGCCAGCATTTTTAACAGGGTGATTTTCATAATTGAAATAGTTATTAATGTTTATAAATAATCCCGGGACGTGTACACATACGGGTACGGTTTTACAAAGCAGTTTGTTGGGAGAGATTGAAAATATTTTTTGAAACGAAGAGTTTCTTTGCGAAAGGATGGAGCAGGTCAGATTAGAAGACAGGCTTTACAGAACATATCTGCCTAACAAATACTTAGTTAAAATTGGCTTTGATACTGTAGAATAAAAACAGTATTTATCCCCCAGATTCTATATCGCCATAATCAGTTATTATATTTTGCATTATAATAATCTACCTATGCAAAAATGGATTCGGTGATTTTACGGAATGAAAACATTGTTATTATAAATTCTCCTTCCATCGGTAGTCTTCCGCATGTTTGCATCCATAAATTTATAAGAGGTTTCTGATGCACAGTTAACAACTGCGGGGAATAATTGAACTAAAAGAAAGCTGCAGGAAGACCAACACTTGTTGCCGAAAAAATGAAAAACTATTTTGCAGTAAACGCTTCTATCCAGCGCATGATCTCCGCCCCTTCTGCTCCCGTACAGGGATTGGGGGTTTCATCTAAAAAGTATTTGACTACCTGCCCGATCATCGGCTCCTGCACATGCTGCAATGGTGCAAAATCAAAATGGGTTGTATGATCCCCGTTAGTTAAGGAAACAGTATGTCCACTAAAAAAGCCAAAACTGATTTTACCCTCACTGCCAATGATTTCACAAATGTCACTGTTAGCCGCGGCAGTAAAACACCAGGCACCGCTGAATGCCACACCACTCTCAAACAGAATACTACCTGCTACCAGATCATCAGCTGCATACTGAGATGATTGGTTAGCGGCGATGCCATTTATTTTTCTGGCAGCCCCAAAAAAATGAAACATCAGGTCCAGCTGGTGTGGTGCCAGGTCATGAAAAAGACCACCACCGGCTATTGCCGGATCCACCCGCCAGGCATTTTTTTCTATCAGCAATTCTTCCGGAAGTATGGGCATTTTATAAAATTCAAGCCGGGCCAGCCGGACTTCCCCTATCGCTTTTTCCTGTAGTAGTTGTTTTACTTTTTTAAACAACGGCCACTCCCTACGGTAGTGAGCAACCGTAAGTTTTACAACAGCAGATTCAGCAGCGTGCCTCATTTGTTGGGCTGCTTCAAAGTTGAGTGCCATTGGTTTTTCTACGTACACGGACTTACCTGCACGGATAGCCGCTAATGCATAGGCTTCGTGTGACGAAGGTGGCGTAGCGATATAAATAGCATTTATTTCCGGATCGTTGATCAATTGATTGGCATCGCTATACCACCTGGGTACCTGGTGCCGGATTGCATAATCCCTGGCCCTGGCAGCATCCCGCCGCATCACTGCCACCAGCGAAGAGTTGGGAACCTTGTTAAAAGCAGGTCCGCTTTTCAATTCCGTTACATCCCCGCAACCAATGATACCCCAGTTTACTTTTTTCATGAGCTTTTATTTAAACGCCGGATGAAATTTCTCCAATGTATTCCTCAAAAATTTCCTGTCAAGATGCGTATAAATTTCGGTGGTCGTAATACTTTCATGTCCCAGCATTTCCTGCACTGCCCTCAGATCTGCACCACCTTCCACTAAGTGCGTGGCAAAGGAATGACGGAAGGTATGCGGTGAGATCACTTTCTTAATGCCCGCTTTTTTAGCCAGTTCTTTTATGATTAAAAACACCATCACCCGGCTGAGTCCTGCCCCTCTCCTGTTTAAAAATAAGATATCATGCTGTCCTGGTTTAATGGGCGTATGCACACGAATAGTATTTTTATAAATACCGATATATTTTACCGCATCGCTGCCTATTGGTACCAGTCTTTCTTTATCTCCCTTACCGATCACCCTGATAAAACCTACATCCAGGTGAAGACAACTGATCCGCAGGTTAACGAGTTCGGTTACACGAAGCCCGCAACTATACAATGTTTCCAGCATGGCTTTATTTCTGCCACCTTCTGCAGTGCTAAGATCAATTTGACCGATAATACTTTCTATTTCCTCGAAACTCAACACATCCGGCAGGTGCCTTTTTAGTTTGGGTGCTTCCAGTAAAGCTGTGGGATCGGCCGAAGTGATCTGTTCCATTAAACAGTATTTAAAAAAACTCTTCAGACCAGAGATGATCCTTGCCTGCGAGCCAGGCATCATTCCCAATTCGGTGATCCATTTTAAAAAAAGTTCCAGGTCTTTCAGTTCAACTTCTTTGGGTGACCTTGTAATGCCGGCCTGTTCCAAATATGATGTGAGTTTATCAATATCATGCAGGTAGGCCTCCACCGAATTCTCACTCAATGATTTTTCTAATTGCAAATATGCTTTAAAACCTCTTTTATATGGCTCCCACATACTGCAAACATAATAAGGATTTAGAAGGATTGTTGATCGCAGATTTTTATCGCAGATTTTTTATGAAGGATATGATGGGTATGATTTGTTGATGTAAATATGTACAAACTATCGCAGATCGTTATTGTAAAATACGAACGATTCGTTTTATCGCAGTTTTTTTTCTGAAGGATATGATGGGTGGGATTGGCAGATTGAATTCAATTGAATAACCCGGAAAAATTCTGAGATTCATTCATGATAAAGATGAGGGAATACGAGGAGCAAAAAAGATCAATATAAAGGTTAAAAAAAAGGCCCTTCTTTCGAAGAGCCTTTTGCCGGGTAACTGAGGGGGCTCGAACCCCCGACCCTCAGAATCACAATCTGATGCTCTAACCAACTGAGCTACAGCTACCGTATTTTTTGCAGGGTGCAAAAGTAGTAAAAAACAGTTCTGCTCCAAAATCAAATTTTTAGTAGTTAAAAATGATCAGAGCGGGGCGCAAAGGGGCGAAAGATCAATTGGCTGTACGGCAAAGACCAAATTTGAATTGAGCAGGGAGGTAAAAGCAACATCAATTGGTACTAATAAAAGACTCCTGGCCGCCATGACCTCCCACTCAAACCCCTCACTTATTCCAGCTCACGGTCAATACCTTACCTTCGCAGTCCAAAAAAAATATTACATGCCCTGGACCAGTATTATCATCACTATACTTCTTACTACTTTCACTGGCTGGATCACCAACTGGGTAGCCATCAAAATGCTGTTTCATCCACGCAACCCGGTTAAGATACTGGGTATTACCTTTCATGGCGTGTTTCCTAAAAACCAGCAGCGGATTGCAGAACAATTAGGAAAAGTTGTTGGCAAAGAGCTTTTATCATTTGAAGAAATTGAACAAAAAATAACCAACCCTGAGAATCTACAGAAACTAAAACCCGAGATCGAGGCTCATATTGATAATTTTTTGACCCATAAACTCAAAGACGTATTCCCCATGCTTTCAATGTTCATTGGAGAAAAAACCATCACACAATTAAAAGATGCTTTTTTAAGTGAACTGGAAGCATTGTTCCCGATTTTAATGAAGGGCTATATGGCCAAACTGCAGAAAGACCTCGACCTGGAGAAGATTGTGACCGAAAAAGTAGCGGCTTTTTCTACGGAAAAATTAGAGTTTATCCTTATGCAGATCACTAAAAACGAATTTAAATTCCTGGAAATATTAGGGGGCGTACTGGGTTTTATTATCGGGGTTGTGCAGGTGCTGGCAAATATTTATCTTCATTAATACTGTGCAACACATTTATTTGGGTCACCATTTATCCATAACGAAAAAATGCTTCAAAATAAATGAGTGACATTTGCAGCAGTTTGGCAATCAAAAAATACAGATGAAAAATTTTCAAATAACCCTTTTTGTTCTCCTTTTTTCACTTTTGATGGCTCCTGTAAATGCCCAGCCAGGTGGTGGCAACCGGGGTGGAGGACAAAACATGAACATGGGTCATTTTTATGGCAAAATAGTTGATGCCAATAACAAACCCCTCGAAGCCGCTTCGGTGCAGTTGATCCAGAACAAACTGGATTCTTTTACCAAAAAAAGAAAAGACATAGTGATAGCAGGAATGCTTACCGATAAAAAAGGTGAGTTCAGTTTGGAAAACCTGCCTGTAATGGCAAGTTTTAAATTAAAAATAAGCGCTATTGGTTATAAATCAACCGAGCAGAAAGTAGCTTTTAATCTTAACATGAATGGAGCCAGGAGCGGCGATTTCAGTAGCATGGCTGCAGGCATGGATAAAGACCTGGGAAATATCAAACTGGAAATAGATGCACAGCAACTACAGGAGGTTACCATCACCAATACCAAACCCCTGCTTACCATGGCCATCGACCGCAAAGTATTTAATGTTGAAAAAAATCTCACCAGCGTGGGCGGTACAGCCGTAGATGTGATGAAAAATGTGCCGGGGTTAAATGTGGACATCGACGGCAATGTAACCATGCGGAATGCATCGCCACAGATCTTTGTAGATGGCCGTCCGACAACTATGACACTGGAAGAAATTCCTGCAGATGCTATTGCAACTATTGAGATCATCACAAACCCTTCGGCAAAATTTGATGCCTCCGGCGGTGGGGCAGGAATATTAAATGTAGTGATGAAGAAAAACCGGAAAGTGGGTTATAATGGTAACTTAAGGTCTGGTATCGACAGCCGGGCAAGGCCGCAATTTGGAGGCGATATTAACCTGAGACAACAAAAAGTAAACTTCTTTGCGTCCGCTAATGTGAACTTTCGGAAATCCATTACCAACTCTTTTACAGAAAGAACAGATTTTTTAGATAACGCACAGGCCTTCCTGTTACAAACCAATAAACCTGTCGGAACCGGGTTATTTGCATTTGGCAGGGCTGGTGCTGATTATTTTATTGACAACCGGAACACCCTTACCATTTCTGGTAATATGAGCGGTGGCCGGTTTAAAAACAGGGACCTGATCAATATCAACCGTGATACAATATTCAACGGATCGAATGGGTTGGATAGTATTATGGCTGACTATGGATTCAGGAGCAGCAACTCTACCAGTAACTTCAGGAACTATGGAACAACGCTGGCCTTCAAACATAATTTTGCCAAACCCAGCCATTCTATCAGTGCTGATGTTAACTACAACTACAGTAAAAATAATAACGAGAATGAGCTTGGCACCCAATATTTTGAACCATCAAACGACCCGAAATCGCCCCTGATATTTCAAAAAAGTGAAGGTGGCGGCAATACCAGGTTCTTCACTTCTCAAATTGACTACGACAATGCTATAACAGATAAAATAAAAATAGAAGCTGGTGGAAGAATTGCCATCAGGAATTTTTATAGCTTCAACAATAATTTTATCAAATTACCATTTAATGCTGATTATCTGCCCCTTACAGCACTTAACAATGAGTACAAATTTAACGACCGGGTACTGGCCGGTTACTTTACTTTTGCACAGCAGATCAACAAATTCAACTACCAACTGGGGCTGAGGATAGAGAGTTCTGAATATAACGGGAGCCTCATCACCAGAAACCAGGCTTTTTCGAATGAGTTTCCCTTCAGCTTGTTTCCCAGTGCTTTTGCTACTTACAAACTCAATGATAAACAAGATCTGCAGCTGAATTATTCAAGAAAAATCAACAGGCCGAATTTCTTTCAATTGATACCATTTATTGACTACACCGATTCCTTAAATCTAAGCGTAGGCAACCCCGGATTGACGCCTGAATTTACCAACCTGCTTGAGTTATCGTATCAAAACCAGCTGGCCGCCGGGCATAATCTCTTAGTCACGGGTTTCTTTAAAAACACCAGTGATATCATTGCACGGTACCAGTATAAAGAAATTAATCCCAACCCGGATGCAAAGCCCGATTCGGTTATATTCACCACTTTTGCCAACGCAAGTAATACCTATACATTCGGACTTGAACTAACGAGCAAAAATAAGATCGCCAGTTGGTGGGATGTTACCAGTAATATTAATTTTTTTAACACCGCTTTAAAAGCAGGTAACCTTCCTGGTGGTATTGACGATGAGCAATTTAGTTGGTTTGCAAAAATGAATAATAATTTCAAACTCCCTTCTAATTACTCTATACAATTAAGTGGCGATTACCAGGCAAAGACCCTCGTTTCTCAAACGAATAGCGGCGGAGGCGGTGGTGGCGGCCGTCGTGGTGGTGGAGGCGGAATGTTTGGCGGTGGCAATACCCCTTCTGCCCAGGGCTTTATTCGCCCTTTGTATGGCGTTGATATAGCTATCAGAAAGGATTTCCTGAAAAACAATGCCGCGTCTTTAACACTGCAGGTAAACGATATTTTCCGTACCCGGCTCAACAGCGTTTTTTCCCAGTCTGTATTTTTTGAACAGAATGCAGAGCGCCGCCGGGATCCCCAGGTACTTCGCCTCAACTTTAACTGGCGTTTTGGGAAAGTGGACGTTTCCCTGTTTAAAAGGAAGAACAACCGGGTAGACACCGAAGGCATGCAGGGCATGGGAGGGGGAAATTAATACAAACCGTTTAACCGGATTTTACATTTCGTGTGGATGTTTTCAACAGGCAGATTATTTTTGTATGATCTGGCTACTTTACTACAATTTATATAGCATCGGGTAATTATTTTTGACTTCCATAAACCACATTACCACGAAAAACCGTTCTATGTCTACAAAATTTTACCAGGTTGACTATGCCCAAATGATTGGGTTCGAAATAAAAAGCATGGGTATATTAAATATCCAGACTGACAAAGGAATTACAAGAGAACTGTTACGGGAGCAGGTAAGGCAACATGTAAATGATCCTGAGGCAAACATTGTAATATCGCATATTGCCAAATTAAACAGGGGTGAGTTTGAATTATTCACAACTAAAAAAGCCTGAACTCTAAAATAGTCTTATCATGAAAAAGGATGACCCCACCCCGGGCCATCCTTTTTCATTTTAAATACCTATCTTGATTTCCAATTATTACCACTTAACTAACTGTATGAAACGGACTTTATACCCATTGGTCGCCCTTATTTTTTTATTAACGCAATGCAAACCCGAAGAACAAAAAGTAACAAAAGAAGAAGTAACAACATTCATTAAAGACATGGAAAGCGGTGCGCTCAAACGCAAACCGGACCTGATTACATCCCGCATTATTCTGCAGGCCCTTACTGACAGGATGCTGAAAGAAAAAGACATAAAGAACATTGCCGGCCTTGCAGAAGGGATGAAGACAGGAATACGGAATTCTGACCTGGATAATAGTGTATACTCAACCATTGGCAAAGGGGGCAGCTTTGAAAAAGTAAAATCGTATGAAAAAAATGGTGTGCACAGGGTGATCTTCAGAATGTTTGGAGATAATGGCCTGAATTATCTTGACATGGAACTGACCAAACTGGAAGATAAGGTAGGCATCGCTGATATGTTTTCATACATATCTGGTGAAAATATCAGCCACACGATGGCAGACCTTGCAACAAGACTCACAGACGGTGTAAGTGAAAGTAAGGCACAGGAAGCAATCGATGCATTTCAATCTGTAAAGCGCCTGATGGCAAAAGAGAACTTTACCCAGGCCAAAAAAGAATTTGACAGGCTGCCGGGTTATTTAAAAAACACCCGTGTAGCCGACATTTTAAATATCCAGATTTCAAGTAATCTTGACGAAGCGGTTTATGCAAAGGAGCTGAAACATTTTGAGATGAAGTATGCCGGGGAGCCAAGTCTCCAATTATCGATGATTGACCTTTATCTTGTGCAAAAAGACTACGATAAAGCCATTAGGAGCATCGATATACTGGATTCACTCATTAACAAAGACAGCTTTTTAGATTATTACCGCGGTCTCATCATTTATTCCAAAGGTGAACCTGAAAAGGCAGTTGACTATTTTAAACAAGTAACCCTTAGCAACCCCGCCTTTCCGGGGGCTTATGAACAATTAACTGCTTACTATATTACACAGGATGACAAAGAAAATTCAAAACTATATTTCGAAAAATATAAGAAGTTACGAAATGCAGATAGCGAAATGATCAATACCTACGAAACGATCTATCCCTTTTTAAAGGAGTAATATCATTTTGTAATAGCCAGTTACCAACAAACCGAACTGCCCTTCCCTCTTTTTTACTCAACATATTTCAGTTAATTTGCCGCCTTATTTTATAAACGCCTTTCATGAAAAATTTTAGTTTTAAATCCATCGTACCGCACCTGGTGGCAGTGGGTATCTTTTTATTAGTGACCGTGGTATTTTGCAAACCCGCCCTCGAAAGTGGTGTAATTCTTCAGCAGGGTGACGTAACCGCTGTGGAAAGTATGAAACACCAAAGCGATATTTATAAAGAACAGCACGGCGTTTATCCGCTTTGGGTTACCAGTATGTTCAGCGGGATGCCCGCCTATAATATCGCCTTTGATGGCCCGCCCTCTCCTTATGGTTATATCAACAAAACCATGCAGCTTTGGTTACCCAAACCGCTCAATTTTTTCTTTTTGTGCAGCATCTGTTTTTATATTTTCTGTATGTGTGTTCGTATAAGGCCCTGGGTTGCCATTTTTGCCAGCCTGGCATTTGCTTATGCCACCTACAACCCTATACTGGTAGTGGCTGGTCACGACACCAAACTGCTTGCGCTGGCGTATGCCCCTGCATTGATTGGTGCGGTAATTTTAATTTTTGAAAAACAGTATATCAAAGGCTTTTTGCTGACCTCCTTATTTGCCACACTTCACTTATGGCAAAACCACCAGCAGGTTACTTATTATGTATTCATCATCGTTGGAATAATGGCCATTTCTTACCTGGTTAAATGGTTAAAGGAAAAAGATTTTGTACATATGGGCAAAGCTGGTGCGCTTACTGGTATTGCAGCAGGGTTTGCCCTGGCCATTTGCTCAATCTATATTCTGCCGGTATATGATTATGCTAAGGACAGCAAACGTGGCGGGCAATTAATAATGGATAGTAAAAAAAGTGTGGTGGCCGATAAAACAACCGGCAACAAAACCACCGGTCTTTCCATTGACTATGCTTTTCAATGGAGTAATACCAAATCAGAAGGTTTGAATGTGATATTTCCCGGGGTGCAGGGATACGGCAGTTACCACTCAAAAAGAGGTGACGAAGATTATGTTTATCCCCTGCTGGGCGAAAATTCAAATGTTGCCACTTACCTGGCAGATGACCTGCGGATCAACGGAAACGACCTGGATAGTTATGTAGGTTATATGTCCCAGTTTTTATATTGGGGCGACAAACCAGGCACCACCGGCCCTAATTATTTAGGAGCAGTGATCTGTTGCCTGTTTGTATTGGGAATGTTCTTTGCAGACAATAAATACCGTTGGTGGATACTGGCTGCAAGCCTTTTTGGGATCATACTGGCAATGGGCAAAAGCCTTCCTTCCATCAATAATTTCCTGTTTGAATATATGCCTGTTTATAACAAGTTCCGTACCCCGGAGATGGCGATGGTGATACCACAGGTTCTCTTCCCGATGCTTGCCGCTTTGGGTATGCAAAAAATTATCGAAGGTAATGTTACAGAAAGCGCTAAAAAATTAAGGCTGACGGCCATTACATTGGGTATTATTTTCGCTGTGGCAGCGGTGCTGTATTTTAGTTTTGATTACAGCAAAGAAAATAAAGCACGGACCAGGGAGTTTAATTCCATTATTGCCATACAGGACAGTTCAACAAACGGCAAACTGCAAATGCTGAATGAAAAAGAACAACCCCAGGGGGATAACCAGTTGTATGAAAATTTCACTTACCAGGCAAAAGGAGATACTAAAATAGCCAAAGGACTGTTGACGGCTTTGCAAAAAGACAGGGAGGGTTTGTTTAAAGCTGATTTGCTAAAAGCATTTGTTTTGGTGCTGCTCACACTTGGAATTGTTGGCTTATTTATATACAAAAAAATAAACAGTACTATTTTACTGGCCGCCTTGCCATTACTTGTGTTAATTGACCTTATACCCATAGGCAAAAATTACCTGAACGATAAAAGTTTTGAATCTGAAGAGTTGTACGCCTCTAAAGAATTTTCTGAAAGCCCAACTGATAAAGAAATATTAAAAGACAAAGACCCCAATTACCGTGTATTTGATATTAGTGGCGGCGATCCATTCCAGGATTCAAAGCCATCCTACTATCATAAATCATTAGGCGGTTATCACCCTGCTAAGATTGGCATTTATGATGACCTGGCTACCTACCAGCTGAGCGGTAATTTCAACATGTCTGTAATCAATATGCTCAATGCAAAATACATTGTACAAAGCACGCCAGACAGGAAGGATAAAGTGGTAAGACAAAATCCTGATGCTTTGGGCAACTGCTGGTTTGTAAAAGGAGTAAGGTTTGTAAACGGACCCGTGGAAGAAATGAAGGCACTGGATAACCTCAATCCAAAAGATACTGCCGTAATAGATAACAGCTTTAAGAATATGATCACGGGTGTGGTTTCGCCAGACAGCTCAGCCAGTATCCGGCAAACGAGTTTTGATAATATGGCGATTAAGTATGAAAGCAACAGCAGCAGTACTAACCTTGCTGTTTTCAGTGAAGTGTATTACCGTTACTGGAAGGCATATATTGATGGCAAGGAAGCACCTGTGGCAAAAGCCAACTATGTATTGAGGGCGCTGGTAATACCGGCTGGCAAACATACTATTGAATTTAAGTTTGAACCAACAGTATTCAATGTAAGTTACACTGTTTCAAAATATGCAGGCTGGTTGCTGTTCATTTTACTGATTGGCTTATCGGTTTACCTGGTTAAGAACAGCGCCGGCAAAAAACAAGGTAATGCCTGAGGGAAAACAAGTTGATCCTTTTTTTATCAATAAGAAAGATGCTTTTGCAAATAATATAAATGCAAAGGCATATGAATTGTATTGCCAACTGCGGAGCCTCGACATCAGCAGGCTTGATACAGCCCCGTTATACAAAGATTACTTTTCTAAACATCATTTGGGAAAACGGCTTTTTTTTTCACTGCAAAACAGTGCCCATATTATTTACAACGCTGTGAACAAAACCAGCAGGCCGGTAATGGAACTTACGTTTATTGATTATGGCGCAGGGCTGGGCACTTTGTTCATGCTCGCCGGAAAGCTGGGTTTCAAAAGAATGGTTTATAACGATTATTTTCCTGAGTGGCACCAGCCGGCAAAAGCCCTTTGTACCACATTGGGGATACAAATTGATGATTATGTAGAAGGAGATATTGAGGCAGTAACAGCATACGCCGCTGCCCGTGCCATTCAGCTTGACATTATTGCGTCCAGGAATGTCATTGAGCATATTTACAGTCTCCCGCATTTTTATCAATGCATTTTTGAGCACAACCGCCATGCTGTTACCTATTCCACCACTACTGCAAATTTTCATAATCCAGTGATGAGATGGTATCATATTTATGTGCATAAAAAATGGGAAAAAAGCACCTACCGGAAACAGCGGATGGCAGAAATAAAAAAAATGTACCCCGCTACAGCAGATCAGCAGCTGGCAGAACTAAGTGAACTAACACGGGGTAAAGGTCTGCAGGAATTTACAAATGCCGTGCATGATTTGCTGGCAGGAAAAACAATTGAAAAAGACAGAACATTAAGGAGCAATAGCTGCGATTGTATTACAGGGGTATGGAATGAACACCTGCTTAAAAAAACTGACTATGCACACATCATTAATTCCGCAGGCTTTAAAATGGATTACACCCCGGGCTATTGGGATACGCATTACGGTTCTGCTGCATTTAATATAGCCGCACGGCTTTTTAATAAACTGATCAGCCTTTTGGGAAACAGGGGTATCTTGCTTTCGCCTTTTGTAAATGTAATTGCATACAATTAAAGAATGGATGTTTCCATCATTATAATAAACTATAAATCCTGTGCATTGGTGATGGACTGCATAGAAAGCATTGTGCAGCAGACCGGGCCCGGCAGTTATGAGATTATTGTGGTGGACAACGATTCAAAAGATGGCGCTAAAGAAAAAATACTAACGGCATATCCCGGCATACAATGGCTGCAACTTGACTATAATGCTGGTTTTGCGAGGGCTAATAATGCCGGTATGAAAGCCGCAAAAGGTGAGTACTATTTAATATTGAATGCAGATACGGTTATTCTTGACAATGCAATTAATAAAAGCCTGGCCTTACTCAAAAAATATCCGGGCGCTGTGGGTTGCGGCATCCAGTTATTAAATACAGACGGCAGTACACAAATAAGCGGTGCCCATTTTATAAAAGGAGGACTTAATACATTGCTTCCGCTACCCTACCTCGGCAAACTGATCCGCTACCTGGGATACAAATTTAAAAGTACGGTTCCTAGTGTGCAACATGTAAAGCAGGATATTGAAGTTGATTGGATAGTGGGTGCTTATATGCTCGTACAAGCGGAAGCAGTAAAAAAAAGCGGCATGTTTGATGAAGATTTTTTTATGTATGCAGAAGAGATTGAATGGTGTGCCAGGTTGCGAAAGCAGGGTAAGCTTGTTTTATTTTCGGAACCAACAATCATTCATATTGGAGGCGGCACCAGTGCTGACTATTACAAAACGGAAGAATCGGAGAACGGAAAGAACTTATGGAACCTGAAAGGAAGACAGATAATGGTAAGCAATATGGTAAGAATAAGAAAACAATTTGGTGCAGGCTGGTACTTATTCATTGCAGGTACTTACCTGGCTGAAATACCGGTATTTGCATGCTGCCTGCTTATAGACAAATTAATCAATGGAAGCGGCGCCCAATTCAAATGGAAGAATTTAAAAGATTATACAGCCAACATGGCCGTTTTAATGAAATACTTTTTTACCATCCTGTATAACAAAAAATATTTTTATAAAGTCGCCTGACAGTATGGAGTTATCAATCATCATCATCAATTACAACACGTTTCAGCTTACCTGCAACTGTATTGCTTCTTTGCAGGAGAAGCTGGCGGGAGTTGAGTATGAGATCATCCTGGTTGATAACGCATCTGTTGAATGTAATGCTGACCTGTTCAAAGAGAAATTTCCCTTTATCAATTTAATTAAAAGCCCCACCAATACCGGATTTACCGGGGGCAATAACCTGGGCGTGGAAGCAGCTAAAGGTGAATACCTGCTGTTGCTCAACAGCGATACAGAACTCATCAACAATGCGCCAAAGATCTGTCTCGATCATATCAAAGCACATAAAGAAGCGGGAATGGTGAGCTGCCAGTTGCAGTACCCAGACGGAAGAGTACAACATACCTGCCGCCGGTTTCGTACCATTAGTTGGGAATTGCTGGAGATATTTCCTGTTTATAAACTGTTGCCAAAACACAAAAGGGAAATGCTGATGCTGCATCATTACTTTGATCATCAAAGTTTTGCCGAAGTGGATTGGGTTTGGGGTGCTTATATGTTGTTTCCCCGTTCCATCATCCAGCAATTGCCACAAAAAAAACTCTCCGATGATTTCTTTATGTATTGCGAAGACACACTGTGGTGCTGGGATTTTAAACAGCTTGGATATAAGATCCATTTTTTGCCGAACGCAAAAGTGATGCACATTCACAAAGGCAGTGTAAGCAAAGACAAGTGGATCAAAATCAGAACCACTTCTATTAAAAACCACGCAACATTGATGAAGAAATTTTACCCGGACTTTCGCTGGTACATTTTTGCTGCTATCTATTTCACCAAGCAATATGGTGCATTATGGGCGGGTAAGTTATTTAAATAACAACCGCTCACCGGCCCGCATTTCCACTATACTACCGCCGCCACCTACCTGCTTTTTTCCTTCTACAACTATTTGTCTACTTTCCGCACTTTCATTCCAATATTCGGAATTTTTCGCCAGCTACAATTTTCCAACACATTCATTTTCAGCATTTTACATCCTGGCACGTTTTAGGAAATAAGATACAACACAAGCGATGAAGCGCCAGGAAAGAGAGGAGCAAAACACGATTAATTAAAATTACTATACAGGGTTTCTTCAGTGTAAAATGCAAGTTTAAAAATGCCGTTTAATTTGGCCTGGATCTCCAAATTAAATGGCTTTCTTGTTTTGCGTACCCCTTGAAAGATCAAAATCCCAGACAACCTGCACATACCCCCAAAAAAATTTATTGTAAATAACTCCGGAAATTATCCTCTTAATAAAATAAACCATTCGTTTTCAGCGTTTTAAAAAACTAGCTGGGTTATGCAATACTGTTAGTACCAAAATAACAGTATTAACCAACCCGGTATTTATCCAAAAAACATCAGCAAACTTATCCCTTGCTGAGCAGGCAAACATCCATACAAAAATGAGAAACGTATTAATCCGCTACGTCCTGGCAAAACTATTTGCAGGCGGCAATCTTTTTAAAAGCGCCCTGTTGGCTGCTATTATCGCTGGTCTGTTTTCCCCCATTACAATTTCCGCACAATGTACTGTTGGTTGTAACCAGTCCACTACCAGCAATACAATGCCGGGTACAAATAACTTTAGTAATACGTTTTGTATTACCACAGGTTCGTCGCTTACCTATAACCAGAATTTTGATATGAATGGCGGCACTGTTTGTGTTGGACTAAACGTAACGTTTAGTGCTGGTGGAGGCAATTACAATGGCAACTGGACCATCAACAACTATGGCAGTTTCTCCCGTGGTCTCACTTTAAACAGCGGCCAAACCTTTCACAATTACGGTACCTACACCGGATCACTGAGTCTCAATGGAGGTACTGTGATCAATTACAATGGTGCCACATTCACACCTTCATCCTTCAACTTCAACGGCGGTTCATTTACTAACAACAGTGGTGGAACTGCAAGTTTTGGTTCATCAGTAACTGTAAACTCAGGTGCCACGTTTGTGAATAACGGAACGCTCACAACTACCGGTTTAACACTAAACAGTTCAGCTTCCGCAACATTAGGAGGCACCACCAACATCAACGGCAGCATCAATAACAATGGCTCGATCAATATTACCGGTCTCATAACGGTAACGGGCAACTACAATCAAAACAGCAGCGGCAGTATCAGCTCTTCCAGTAGTGCTCAATGCAATGCCTTAAATATCACTGGAACTATACAGGGGCAGGGCAGCTATAATGGAATAAACGGACTGTTGCTGAACAAAACGCTTTCTCCTGCCTGTGGAGGCTGTCTTATTAACGGCGCTGCAGTAGTAGGATCACCAGCCAATCAAATATCCGGGGCATCACTCACTGCGTCGGCCAATAATATCAGTGGTACCATCAGCAATCCTGGTGGAAGCCCGGCTGCAACACATTATATTGTTCTAAGAAGATTTGGCGCTGCGGTTACCGACCAGCCGGATGACTTCAGAAGTTATACGGTAGGGAATACAATAGGAAGCAGTACGGTGGTGGCAGTAAATGCGATATCCACGTTGAGTTTTACGGATGCAAACGTAATTGCCGCTAATGGTTGCGGCACCTATCACTATGCTGTTTTCCCATTAAACAACAATGGCAGTTGTGGTACTTACAACCGAACAATCAATGCTACCAATAGAAGTTCTATAACGATTTCGGGTACAGGAGGTACTGTGGGTACCAGCACCGGTATTTGTTATGGCAATACCAGTGGACTACTAACATTAAGCGGCTATGTGGGCTCTATTGTAAGATGGGAATCTTCTGTATCACCCTTTTCATCCTGGACAAGCATTGCCAATACAACTAACACTTATACGTCAGGCGCATTAACCCAAACCACACAATTCAGGGCAGTGATAAACGCAGGTTCAGGATGTGGAAATATAAACGCTGCCGCAGCGACCATTACCATGGATAATACTCCTCCTGTAATGAGTTGCCCGGCAAATATCACAGCCAACGCAACTGCAGGTATTTGCGGTGCAGTGGTTACTTACTCCGTATCTGCATCGGATGCATGCGATGGATCATCTTGTGCACCTTCCTCCATTACAGGATACACCTACATTGGTACTTACAATGGCCATACTTATTTCCGATCCAATTCAAGTTCACTCTGGCCCGTAGCCAACAGCAACGCACAGGCATTGGGTGCACACCTGGTTACCATTTCAAGTGCAGGTGAAAATACCTTCCTTGCAGGACTGGGGTACCACTGGGGTGGAATGACAGACGAAGCAGTAGAAGGTACCTGGGCTTGGGTAACGGGCGAACCGGTGGTATACACTTCCTGGAACCCCGGCGAACCAAACAACTCCGGCAACCAGGATTACCAGGTACTAAACTGGAGCGGCACTAACTGGGATGACCAGGGTACTACCACGGGAACTTCTTTACCTTCCATTATTGAATTCGATTGCCTTAATTTAAACTTAGTGAGTGGTTTTAGCAGTGGAAGTGTTTTCCCGGTTGGTGTTACCACTGTTACATATAATGCCACTGATGCGGCCGGCAATACCAGCGCCGACTGCAGCTTTACCGTTACCGTTAATGACGCAACAGCACCTACCATTGTTTGCCCGGCAAATATTACTGTGAATGCTGCAGCAGGCGCCTGTGATGCAGTGGTAAATTACAATGCCCCCGTTGCAACTGACAATTGCGGTACCTGTACTTCTGCTCCAGCTATTACAGGTTACACCTCTTTAGGATTGTATAACGGCAGCGCCTACTATATTTCCAATGCAACTGCCACACCGGCTGCTGCATTCAGTGCGGCCACTGCATTAGGCGCTTCTGTTGCAACCATTGCCAGTGCCACAGAAAATACTTTTGTAAGAAATGCAGCCAATACCGCTGGCTTTACAGGATCCTACATTATTGGCATTAACGATGTAGCAACAGAAGGTACTTTCCTTGGCTTCGCAGGTGAAACTATTTCTTACACCAACTGGAATTCAGGTGAACCTAACAACAGCGGGAATGAAGATTATATACAAGTATTAAATACCGGCCTTTGGAATGATATCGGTGCCGCTGCACAGAATTATATTATAAAGATCAGCTGTATTACTCCGGTATTAACCTCAGGCCTTTCCAGTGGAAGTACTTTCCCTGTTGGCACCAGTACGGTTAACTATTCTGCCACAGATCCAAACGGTAATACAGCCAACTGTTCCTTTACTGTAACGGTGGCGGTTAACCCAGCTTCTTTAGCCAGGGCAGTTTCAGCTTCCGCAACAGTTTGTGCCGGGTCAGGTACTAATATTAATATCGCCTTATCTGATATAGGTATCAGCTACCAGCTGCGTAACAATGCAGGAAATATCAATATTGGCAGCCCCGTTATGGGCACGGGCGGCACCATCAGCTTACCTACAGGTAATTTATCGGCCACCACAACTTTTAATATACTTGCTACTGGCAGCAGTTGCAGTTACCAGTTAACCAACACTGTAACAGTTACGGTTAACCCCATTGCAACAGTAACAGCAGGCGCAGCATTAGCCGCTTGCCAGTCGGCATCACCAGCTGCTATTACTTTAACCGGTGCCAGTGTGGGTGGCAGTGCAACTACGGGTGCATGGTCTATAACATCTGGTGGTGGCTCACTCAGCAGTACGGCGCAAACAGCCAATCCTGCTGCGGTAACCTATACAGCAGCGGCCAACTATAGCGGTTCCGTTACATTAACACTAACCAGCAATGACCCAGCAGGACCATGCGGCGCTGTGAGTGCAACAAGGACGATTACAATAAATCCTTTACCAACAAATATTACTCCTGCTGCAGCGGCAGCCTCTGTGTGCAGCGGCAGCGGAACCGATATACAAATCCCAGCTTCTGAACTGGGTGTAAATTATCAATTAAGAAACAACACAGGCAATATAAACATCGGCAGCCCTGTTGCCGGAACTGGTGGCACCATCAATTTGCCTACTGGCAACTTAACATCCGCCACTACTTTTAATGTACTGGCCACAAATGCAACTACCAGCTGCAACAGGCAACTCACTGCTACCGTAACAGTTTTAATGGATAATATTGCGCCAGTTATTACTTGTCCTGGCAATCAAACAATCAACCTGGATGCATCCTGTGACGCTAGTTTGCCAAACTATACTACCTTATTAACTGTTTCAGATAATTGCACCCCAACCGGATCAATTGTATTAACCCAGTCGCCAACAGCGGGTACCGTTTTAACAGGCACAGGTTCACAAACGATTACACTCACGGCTACAGATGCAGCAGGCAATTCCACTAACTGTAATTTTACGCTCACAAGGCTGGATGTTACTGCACCAGTTATAACTTGTCCAGCTAATATTACTACCAACGCAACAACAGGTATCTGTGGTGCGGTTGTTAACTATACCATAACCACCACTGACAACTGTTCAGGCCCGTCATGCGCTCCGGCATCTATCCCCGGTTATACACTGATAGGCACTTACAACGACCATACCTATTTCCGTTCTAATACCAGTTCGCTCTGGTCCACAGCCAACAGCAACGCACAGGCATTGGGTGCACACCTGGTTACTATTTCAAGTGCAGGTGAAAGAGCATTCCTGGGTGGTTTGGGATACCATTGGGGTGGAATGACGGATGAAGCCGTGGAGGGAACATGGGTATGGGTAACTGGCGAACCAGTAGTATATACTTCGTGGGCCAGCGGTGAACCAAACAACAGCGGTAACCAGGATTACCTGGTAATTAACTATGCAGGTACTAACTGGGATGACCAGGGTACTACTGTTTCCGGTTCGCTGCCTTCTATGATTGAATTCGATTGTGGCCAGCCGGTTCTAAATTTAGTGAGTGGCTATTCAAGCGGGAGTGTTTTCCCCGTAGGTACCACCACCGTTACTTATAATACTACTGATGCCGCTGGCAATACCAGCGCTGACTGCAGCTTTACCGTTACCGTTAATGATGCAACAGCACCTACCATTGTTTGCCCGGCAAATATTACTGTGAATGCTGCAGCAGGCGCCTGCGATGCAGTGGTAAATTACAATGCCCCCGTTGCAACTGACAACTGCGGCACCTGTACTTCTGCTCCAGTTATTACAGGCTACACCTCTTTAGGATTGTATAACGGCAGCGCCTATTATATTTCCAATACAACTGCCACACCGGTTGCTGCATTCAGTGCGGCCACTGCATTAGGCGCTTCTGTTGCAACCATTGCCAGTGCCACAGAAAATACTTTTATCAGGAATGCTGCTAATACCGCTGGCTTTACCGGTTCTTACCTGATCGGCATCAACGATTTGGCTTTAGAAGGTACTTTTGCTGGATTTTCCGGAGAACCCATTTCCTATACCAACTGGAGTGCCGGCGAACCAAACAACAGCGGCGGCAATGAAGATTATACACAGGTATTAAACACCGGGGTATGGAATGATATCGGTGCTGCCGCCCAGAACTACATTATTAAGATCAGCTGCATCACACCCGTACAAACCTCAGGGCTTGCGAGTGGAAGCAGCTTCCCTGTGGGAACCAGCACAGTTAATTATTCGGCCACCGATCCCTATGGCAATACAGCCAACTGTTCCTTTACCGTAACGGTGGCGGTTAACCCAGCAGCTTTAGCAAGGTCGGTAACGGCGGCCACTGCAACTATTTGTGCAGGCAACAGTACTAATATCAATATCGCTTTATCTGATAACGGCATCAGTTACCAGTTGCGTAACAATGCTGGCAATATCAATATCGGCAGTCCTGTTATTGGCACGGGAGGCACAATCAGTTTACCTACAGGAAATTTGTTGAGCACCACCACTTTCAACATACTCGCTACCGGCAGCAGTTGCAGTTACCAGTTAACCAATACTGTAACAGTTACGGTTAACCCGGTTGCTACAGTTACACCAGGCACCACTTTAACCGCCTGCCAGTCGGCATCACCAGCTGCTATCACTTTGACCGGTGCCAGTGTGGGTGGCAGTACAACTACAGGAGCATGGTCTGTTACATCCGGTGGCGGCACGCTCAGCAGCACGGCACAAACAACCAATCCTGCGGCGGTTACTTATACACCTGCTGCTAACTACAGTGGCTCAGTTACATTAACACTAACCACAAATGATCCTGCCGGCCCATGCGCCGCCGTGAGTGCAACAAGAACGATCACGGTGAATGCATTACCAACAAATATCACCCCTGCTGCAGCGGCAGCTTCTGTATGCAGCGGCAGCGCAACCAATATACAAATCCCCGGATCGCAGGCAGGCGTAAACTATCAATTAAGAAACAACACCGGCAATGTAAACATTGGCAGCCCGGTAGCCGGTACCGGT
>JAKQJG010000228.1 GCA_029561305.1 Bacteroidota bacterium
ACACCTTCGCCACTCACATCACGGGTGATGGAAGGGTTGTCGCTTTTACGGGCAATCTTATCGATCTCGTCTATAAACACAATTCCTTTTTCAGCAGCCGCCACATCATAGTTGCAGGCCTGCAACAGGCGGCTCAGCATACTTTCCACATCTTCGCCTACATAACCGGCTTCTGTAAATACCGTGGCATCCACAATGGCAAAGGGTACATTCAGCATACGGGCAATGGATTTTGCCAGTAATGTTTTGCCGGTACCCGTTTCACCCACCATGATGATATTGCTTTTCTCTATCTCTACATCGTTCTCGATCTTTTGATTGAGGCGTTTATAGTGATTGTACACCGCTACCGCCAGAATCTTTTTGGCGTCATCCTGTCCGATCACATATTCATCCAGAAATTTTTTTATTTCCAGTGGTTTCTTTACAGAGAGTTTATGTGTGTGGCCCGTGGGTTTGGCTTCGGGGTATATCATCAGTTCCTGGCTGATGATCTCCTGCGCATGCTCCACACAGTTTTCGCAGATATGACCTTCCTGCCCTGCAATCAATATCTTCACTTCATCCCGGTTGCGGCCGCAGAAAGAACAATGTAAGGTGCTTTGTTTCGCCATTTGGCAAAGATAAATGGTTTTGCTTTTATAATAGCGGCTTAAACGGGAGGGCAAAACGAGTGAGTAAACGGTAAAGGGGAGCCAGTCTTTCGGATGGTGCAACCTTTAAATAGCTGGTTTTACCTGCAGGATTACTGGATCAAGGGAGTCTCACCAGTTTGCCAACCCTTATCCGAGGACCTGCTCCAGCTGTTGCTTTACCAGGCTGCCCATTGTTTGGCAATGGCTGAAACCCGAAGTATGGTGGTATTGATTTAACTCCTTACGCAGGGAAACTACTTTGTACTGTTCTGATAATTCCTCTTCCGCCATCACTTTCAGCAAGGAAGTGATCTGCTGCTGGTTTGTTGTAAAATACCCGGCCATGGTTTTTCTTTCAGCTATCCTGATGGTATCTATTGCTGATTCACTTAGTATTTCCGTGGCTAATTGCACATATTGGTAATTCTCTTTGTAAAACTGGGGCAGGTACAAATTGAGTTTGCCTTCATAACACTGCTGATCAAAATCAATGGCCTTGATGGTAAAAGGGTTTGCAGTATGGCTGTTTTTCAATACAACAAAATTGTAGCTACGCATATCGCCCAGCAAACGGGTGAAACAACTTTCGTTGAAAGCGATAAAGGCGGCAGACAATGATTGTTTTTCTTTTTCGGGTAAGCTTCCCAGTGTGTTTAAAAAATCGTCGCCTGGTATGCCCTCAATATGTTCTTCTACCAAAGTATTCTGATGGTATAAAAAATTGATGTGGTTATTGGTGAGCAGTTGCTCCAGTTCCATTCCATAGATCCTGGAGGCATCGGCAGACTTGATATAAAAACGGTCCTGGTATTTCTTTTTTGTATGTGTGAAATTGATGCGGAAAGGCATGCTGTTGGCAAACTCACAAAAATCGATGGAGTCAATCTGAATGTCATGATCGTTTTTTAAAAGACCATACAGCAGTTGCAATTTTTCTTTTAAACTGGCCAGTAATTGGTCGTTGTAGAGCACCCGTTCCCAGTGCGTGTGTTTGCCTTTATCATCTTTGATGGCATTGCTGTATTCATAGTGCAGCAGTTCTTTGTAGGCCAGTGGTAAGGAAATATCTTTTTTGTATTGCTGAAGATATTGCTGCAGTGCATTGCTTACAGGGTACAGTTCCTTCTGCATCATGGGCCGGTCAGCTTCTTTGCTGATAGCAGCATTGGGGATACTGGAAAACCGGGCCAGTTTGTGAGGAAAGTGCATGGGGCAAAGGTAAGCAAGACAAGCCTCACCACCCTTCCTCCTCTCCAAAAGAGAGGAGGCGGTTCTTTATACTTTCACCAAACATTTTGTCTTCCACTTTTGCTTTTATACATTATTCAGCAATAATTTTCACAGCATGCAACTCATTTCACGTTTTTAATTATTTGAGATCTTGCTTTAAAGTCCACTTTGGGGGATTTTGGTGGCTTTACTTTACAAAACGCTTTGTAATGATTTCTCCGTTATTGGTGAAAACGATCAGGGTATAAATCCCTTTTGCATTGGGGACCACCGGCAGAACGAAGTTGCTGTTACCGGCTGCGAGCGGTTGTTTCTGATTTGCCAGTACTGTTCCATCTGCAGCAATTACTTTTATTGTTACAGTCTGCTGTTTATTGCAATAGAGATAAACATTATTATTTACCACGGCAGTGATCTCTACTCCGGCTTTACCATTACCAACCACCAATGTTTTACTATAAAAACTTTTTCCATCCGCATCACTGATCTTTAAGCGGTAATAATTTTTACCCACCACTGGATTGTTATCCATAAAATTAAATGGCAACTGGCAACGCAATGCTGTAGCTGTGATATTCCCGATGGATTTAAAGTGAATGCCATCATCACTTCTTTCTATTGCAAATGCAGCATTGCCATAAGTGCAACTGGCTTTCCAATTTAATTGATTGGAGTTGTCTTTTTTGTTCACGGAAAAATATTCCAGCTTAACAGGCACCGGTGTGGCAGCACTGCTTACAATGGTGGTAGCCGTATTAGTGATCACAGGTAAATTAAAATCAAAATAAATGGCTGCCCTGTTGTTCAATGAATCACCAATTACTACCGAAGGTTTTGGTTTTATTTTGAAAGCCACCCAGCCATTACTGCCTGGCTCATCAATGGCTTTGTATGGCAGG
>JAKQJG010000232.1 GCA_029561305.1 Bacteroidota bacterium
TTGCTTGATTTTACCGCCACCTGGTGCGGTCCCTGCAGAAAAATGGACACAGAATTCTGGAACAATGAAGAATATCAAAACATACAAGACAAGTTTGTCATTGCCAAGATCGATATTGACCAGTATGGCACGCTGGCCAGCTCATTTAATGTAAGAAGTATCCCGAACATAAAAGTGATCGATCTAACCGGTGCGGAACTGATGGGGTTTTTAGGCTATATCCCCGCCAATATGATGGAAAAAGAACTGGGAGGCTTTCCCACGTCAACAGCCGGACTGTATGAGACGCTGGAATTTGAGCAAAGAGAAAAGCCGGATGCAGAAGAGTGTTTGTATGTGGCATCAGCTTACCAAACGATCGCACAAACTGCCAGTGGTGCTCCCAAAAATGCATTGCTGAAACAGAGTAATGAGTATTTTACCAGGTGCAAAAAAAAACACCCCACAGACAGCATTGCACAAAAAGCAGCGATCGGTCTTGCTTTCAATTATGTCCTGGATAATGCGCCTAAAAAAGCAATTTGTCAAATTGATATTGAAAAAACACACGAAGAGAATAAACCATTTGCGCTCTATATACTTGCCCGTGCGTATGCAGCCATGAAAGACAAACCCAATACAGAAAAATACCTGGCTATGCTGGAGGCATTAAAAGATGCGCAATGGACAGCTCCAATAGCAGCTATCAGAAATGACCTGGAATAAAACCTTTATTGCACTCGTGTACCATGAACGCAGGCGCAGGAATTTTTGACGGGTAATTTTTATGTATATTTAGTTTCTGTTTAACAATTAATGCATTATGAAAACAGCAACTTTTATTATTTTATTTTCACTGACTTTTTTTTCCTTTGCTTTAGCACAATCATTTAACCCTCAATTTAAACTCGTTCCGGCAGAAAAAATTAAATTCAATTCTTTTGTTGACTGCAACATGGCCGAAGCATGGATAGGTGATACATTGCGCATTTTCCCCGGAAAATATGGCGAAGACCCCGTTTGGGGAATAGGAGTTGACAACCGCTATGCTGATGGTAAAAATGCAGATGAAGTATTTAAAAGTCCATCTGAAAAATTTGTTGAACCCATCATGCCCGAGAACGCCCCGGTTGGTAAGCCAGGGCTGCACGGTGCTGTTTGGTTTGAAACCGTTTACCAGGATGTTAAAGACAAATCGGGAAAAACTTTGTATGGTATCTATCACAACGAAAACTATCCGCAAACCCTTCCGTACAATCCCAAAACCGGCGAAGGCTATAAAAACAATCAATGGCCACAAGGATTAAGAGGACCTAAAAGTGCGGCGGCTGTATGCAGGATCGGGATTATGAAGTCCATTGACGGGGGAAAAAGCTGGAAAGACAAGGGGATTTTTATCGAGGACCGCGACCCCCGGATGATACTGAAGCCTTTCAACACATCCAATACTTTTGCAGGTGGCGTGGGCGATCCATCGGCTGTTGCAAGTGGCGAACATTTGTATCTGTTCTATGGGGAATATGGATACGCAGGAGTGTATAACGAAAAAACCTACGACCCCAAAACAGAGTGGTCGGGACAATGCATCAGCGTAGCCCGGATAGCGCTAAAAGACCTCGACAAACCCGTGGGAAAAGCAAAACGCTGGGATGGCAAAGGCTTCAATGCCCCTTATAATGGAATAGGCAAGCCCATTGCTTCGATACAAATACCTTTAGAGGAAAGTGGTGGGCCAGCATCTTCACCAACCGGGGGCTTTCATTGGGGACCTTCGGTAAGCTGGAATACATACCTGGAATGTTGGGTAATGATGATGGGTAAAGTGGAAGGTAAATCCTGGGTGGGAGATAAAGTGTATATTTCTTTCAATAAAAACAAAGACCTTGGTACAGCCCTCAACAGTCAGGACTGGACCAAACCACAGCTTTTTTTCCAAAAGCCCGGCTATACCCTTTGGTATCCATCATTGCAACCGCTCAACTCCGAAGAAGACATTAAAAACAGGTATACCTGCCTCATCCTGGGTAAAAGAGCCAGATTTTTTGTTAAACGTATCAAACCTTACGACGACGAATATGCCTCTGAGCATATTGTAGAGTTTGAGAAGTAATGTAAAATTCTTAACTGTTATCAAAACCTTTGTCAAGGTTCGAGGCACACGAAACTTTAATGCATTCCTGTGCCACGAACGCTGGCGCAGTATAGAAGCACAGCAGAAAACCTCTACCTCAGGAAGCGTTGAAAACGATTACTTACATTGTATCCGGTGTATAGGCACATTCAAACCCATACAATACGTTATTGTAAAAGTGAAAGATGATAAGACTGAAGTTGGTATAATCATACAATACGACGGTACTGTATAATTTTTTATTGGGGTGCTGGTCAAAGTTCCAGTCAGGAGAAATTTTCAGTGTACTGCCATCCAGTTTCCTGACAAGATCGAATTTGTTATCGCCGTATTTTACTCCGCTTTTTGTTTGAATACTTTTACCTGTGGAGTAAATATTCTGCAGCGTACATTCTACCTTGTTCTTTTCAGTTGCAATTCTTTCAAAAACAAGCCGCACAGAATCTCCCTTGTAAACTGTCCAGATGGTATCTGTGGAGAATTGCCACTGTGATTCTTTTACCTGCAGACTGGTACCAAGTACTTTATTTACCGTATCCAGTGGCATGGTAAGGCGCAGTTCATCAAAACGCATGCTCGACATGGTTTGTATCTGTGCCTGGCTGTAATAAAAGCCCAGCAAAAAAAACAGGAGAAAGAGTATTATAGTGACCATCTTTTTATTCATAGCTCAAAAATATATACGCTCAACGTCAATGTAAAAATACTTTTTGTCAACGGCTGAAGTGGTTGAGTAAAAGGCACAAAAAAAGCCTCCATAGAGGCTTTAATAATTTGATGGTTGAGATAGCAACTGATCTGCACCTAATCCAGGTTTGGCTGCGGCGTATACCTCAAATAAGGCTTCACTATCTCCACCCCTTTAGGAAATTTCTTTATCGCATCTTCGGTGCTTACTGAAGGCACTACGATCACTCTTTCACCCTGTGCCCAGTTGGCTGGTGTGGCCACGCTGTAATTAGCAGTCAATTGCAATGAATCCACCACCCTCAATACTTCTACAAAATTTCTTCCCGTAGAAGCAGGGTAAGTGATGATCAGCTTCACCGTTTTATCCGGTGCAATGATCACCAGCGAACGGACAGTGGCCGTAGCAGAAGCATTGGGATGAAGAAAATCATATAGTTGCGAAACTTTTTTGTCGTCGTCGGCAATGATAGGGAAGTCAACGGTACAGTTCTGTGTTTCGTTGATATCACCGATCCAGCCCAGGTGTTTATCTACAGGATCCACACTCAGCGCCAGCACTTTTACATTCCGCTTTGCAAATTCATCTTTTAAAGCTGCCGTACGGCCCAGTTCGGTGGTACACACCGGCGTATAATCTGCAGGATGCGAAAATAAAATGCCCCAGGAATCTCCCAGGTACTCATAAAAATCAATATCGCCTAATGATGTTTTCGCATTGAAGTTGGGAGCAATATCCCCGAGATGTAAACTCATGGTAGTAAAATTTAGAAGGCAAAGATAACTATTAGTCCATAAACTTAGTAGGCTTTTATTTTTTATTTTTTCCTTTTCATTTTTTCTCTACCTTTTCGCCATGTTATCGAAGAAGACCCAATATGCACTGAAAGCACTCGGCTATCTTGCTGCCAAATACGGTCAGGGACCTGTATTGATTTCCGAAATTTCTATGAAGAAGAAAATTCCCATTAAGTTTTTAGAAACCATCCTGCTGGAATTAAAACAAAATGGGGTACTCGACAGTAAGAAAGGAAAAGGCGGCGGTTATTTTCTGATCAATCATCCAAAGAAAACAACGCTGGCCAGGGCCATACGGCTTGTAGGCGGACCCATCGCACTGATACCCTGTGTGAGCCTTAACTTTTATGAAAAATGCCAGGACTGCGACGAAGCAACCTGCGGCCTGTATAAAGCGATGGCGCAAACAAGGGATGCCACACTTAAAATTTTAGAAAAGAAAACATTGGCGGAATTGATGGATGCGGAATGAAACCCTCCGGTCAACTATACTAAAGCTGCGCTGCACACCAAATAGGTTTGCATAACTATCACTTATAATTTCAATTTTTTCACTACTGATCTTACTTCTTTTTTCAAAGCATCCAGTTCCCCCATTTGCTGCTGGATAAAACTATTGTCTTCCAGCCTGCCCAGCACTTTATTCATTTCCTCATTGGTTTCATACACCATTTTACGGAAAGGATTGCTGTAATCTTTTGCACGGGAATCATAAATGCCTTTGCACATCCACTCACGGGTGGTAAGCAATTGTTGTAATAACTGTTTCAGCAGATCTGGAGTGAATTGTCTTGGGGTAATTTGTAGTATCTCTAACAGGGATGTATAAGCGTGGAGTAATTTATTTGCCTCATACACATCTCCCTGTTTACGGTAAAAGTCATGCACGGCAGTCCAGTCATTTACTTTGCCAGACTTTATGTTGTACAATAATTTCTTTACCTCATCTGCAGGCATCAACTGCCCGCCAATATTCTGCCACTGGCGACGCTGAACTTTTGCAGAGAGTGTTTTCTTTAATTCTTCAAATGAAGCAAACTTATTCTGGCGGATATGTTTCAAAATAGTCACCACACCATAGTACTGCAAAAGTTCTGTAAACAGTGCAATACTCTGCGGCACTTTAATGATCTCCGTTTTCCTGCCGGTATTCTCCCAGCCCGTAACTTCTGCCACTCCTTTTTCATTTACTTCCAGTGACTGCAGCAATTGAAGAGAATCGAATATTTCATTCACTGTATCCGGTGCTAAGTAATCATATTCTATGCTCTGTACTTTATTGGTACGCCTGTCCCGGTCCACATATTTCCACGCATTGCGTTCCAGCGCATACATGTTGTACATAAACCAATAGCCCGGCATTACCACCAGTTTATCATGGCTTACATCATTACTTACCAAACTAAAGGGAATGGTAATGTTTAGTTCTGCAGGATAATCTCCTTTGGCCAGGATCGTAAATGAAGCAAATTTTGAATTGTGTTTTAAACTTACGCAGAGCCCCGGCCAAAAACCACGGTTGGCAATGATCTCACCATCAGGGCTGCGGCTGTTGTGGTTGCTGCCGATAGTGGCACCAGCTGCAATATTGCTTTGGCCCATGATCAATGCCGCACATAAAAAAGAATTGTTATGATGCTGCTCGTGGGCAGGAAATATCAGTGAGTTGAGCACTTCACAACAAGAGATGGTAGAGTTATTGCCAAGATAAGAATTGATAAGCCTGGCACCATACTTCAATTGTGAATGAGAAGCCATTACAAAACGAACTGCTTTTACGCCATAAAAGATCCTGCAGCCATAACCGATCACGCCATTCACCAGTTCACAACCTTCACCAATTTGCGAGGTGCGGTCTGCATCACTTTTGATCGTGAGATTTTTCAGTTTATTAGCACCTTTAATATACGCATCGGTACCAATTTTTGTATCCTTAATGATCTTACAGCTTTTGATAACCGTGCGGTCGCCAATCTCTGCATAACGGCCACGCCTGCTGTCAAATTTTTTATCTGTAAACTCCTTAAATTTATTGATCAGTTCTTCGTCGGCAATGTACTTGCTCCACAGGTAAGCATCACCTGGCAACATGCCATCAAACGGCATTACCCGCCTGCCACCATTTTCATTGCACAACTCCATTACCACCCGCTGCTTTTCCGTTTCTCCCTCACAGAGTATGCCATTACCAAATTTTCCTTTGTCGGTGCTGGCCAGTTCATTTACATTGGAGATCATCACTTCGCTGCCGATAATATAATGGCTCAAATAATTCACGCTGTCAATACTCACATTGTCGCCAAAATCACAACTGATGATCTTGCAATTGTACAGTCCAACGGGCATTCTTAAATTATGAAACTCCAGGTAGTAAGGCTCTAATTTACCAATGCGGATAAGACCATGAAACTCGCAGTTCTTTACCAGTTCCGGCCTGAAGAATTCCGACACTAAAATTTTATTCCAGTCGTCGGATGTATTGTTATTCCTGATAAGCACTTCTATTTCTGCAGAAGTGAGGGTACGATAATTTTTATGATGGGGGTTCTGCTGAAAACGCAGGTAATATTCATC
>JAKQJG010000233.1 GCA_029561305.1 Bacteroidota bacterium
TATCAATGATGAAATGGTGGCCACTGCACCTTCTTTTGCCGAAGTGGCAGATGTATTGTTTGAACTGCTGAACGACAAGATCTTTATCGCCCACAACGTAAACTTTGATTACTCTTTTTTAAAACACCATTTTAAAGAAGCCGGCTACGATTTTACCGCCAAAAAATTATGTACGGTACGGCTGTCAAAAAAAGTATTTCCGGAACTGCCCTCTTATAGTTTGGGCAATCTCTGCCGCCTGCTGCAGCTGCCCATTAAAAACAGGCACCGTGCCGGTGGCGATGCCATGGCCACCGTCAAGCTATTTGAACGCTGCCTGGCCAATAATGGTATCGATCATATCGACCAGATGCTGAAAAGATCCAGTGCGGATCAATGGCTGCCCCTGCATTTAAAAAAAGAAGATATCCTGCAGTTGCCCTCACGGCCAGGGGTATACTATTTTTTGGATGCCAAGGAAAAAGTGATCTATGTGGGCAAGGCGGTCAACATTCGCAAAAGGGTGAGCAGTCATTTTACACACAACGATCCCGACCGGAAGCGGCAGAATTTTTTACGCCACATTCATAAAATAAAATACAAGGAATGCGCCACCGAACTGGAAGCCCTGGTACTGGAAAGTGCAGAGATAAAAAAGTTGTGGCCAAAATACAATGTGAGCCAGAAACAAATACAGCAAAAATTTGCCCTGTATATGTTTGAAGACAACAGGGGTTATATGCGGCTCGCCATTGATAAAAGAAAAAAGCACCTGCCTTCCTTGTACAATTTCAACCTGCTGCACGAAGGACTGGTGATGCTGCGTAAGATGATCGATGAATTTGAGCTGCATGAAAAATTATGCTTCATCGACAAAACCGCCTTCACCGAAAAAGACCTCGAGTTTATTGACCCGCCGCATATCTACAATGGCAAAATCAAAAAAGCCCTCGAAGCGCTCAACGAACTCCTGCCCACTTTTGCCGTGATAGATGATGGCATCAAAGACAATGAAAAATTATGCCTGCTGGTAGAAAGAGGAAACTTTTGGGGCATGGGCTATTTGTCTTCTAC
>JAKQJG010000245.1 GCA_029561305.1 Bacteroidota bacterium
GGTTGTGCACCTGCACAAAGCATCCTGTTTTCAAAGCCTGGAAAAGATTTCCCTGGTTGGCGGTAACAGTTATATGTCTTACATGGGGTAGCAGTTGGTCATCATTTTGAATATTGGCTCTTTCAATTCAGGTTCGGTTATCATAATCTTCGCCAGGATACAGCTGTTTCGTTGGTTTTTCGAGGAATAATATCTTTTTATTATAATTCTTTTTTTTGTTTTCAGCGTGTTGGGATCAAGGTAAAATGAAGTTGACTGATATTGGACTTTTAATCTTTTTTGTTCTTCAGAGATATTGGTTCGCTTTTCAGTGATATTGGATATAGTCTGGTTTTTGGTTTATCTGGATATTTGGATATGATTGACGTAAATCGTTATCAATCAACTTCGGTACAAAGATTATTCACATTTCCTTCACAGCAAATAGCGGTTTCGCCCATTTTTAACGAAGCAGTAAATACACAATAAAAAGAAGATCTACGGTGAATGAAATAGTGCAAACACGAAAAAGGCACTCGTATTTTTACGAATGCCTTTCTTTATCTTATTTTAAAATAATGTTATCTATCTATATCAAAGTCGCAACAGCAAAGGTTTTCATTACAATCGTACATTTCCACAAAATCTATTTAGCCAGGCTTTGAATAATATCATATTTAGTTACAATATGATAATTGCCCCCTTCATCCTTACTTAAAACAGCACCATTTTCTTTATTGATGTAACTGCTCAATCTTTCCACAGCTGTATCAAACGCCACTTCAGGATACGGCTTTTCGATTACTTCACTAACGGTATGGGTTAGTATAGAACCGTTTGACAGTATCTTATCAAATAAGCCGCCCTCTGATATGGCACCCATGTTATTACCCTTATCAAAAACCGGGATATTTTCAATATCATATTTCTTCATCAATTCAACTGCTTCTGCCACTGTATTACTGCTGTTCAGCACAACCAGTTTCTGATTGCCGCGTCCATTCACCACATCTTTAAATGTTTTTACTTCCATAAAGCCTCTCTCAATCATCCATTGGTCGTTATATATCTTTCCTACATACCTGCTTCCGTGATCATGGAAGATACAAACCACCACATCATCTTTTTTCAGCTGGTCTTTTAACTGGTAAACACCCTGCAAACAACTGCCGGCGCTGTATCCAATAAAAATGCCCTCATCTTTTGCGATCCTCCTTGCCATTACAGCACCATCCCGGTCAGTAACTTTTGTAAATTCGTCAATGTACTGCATGTCGTAGTTCTGCGGAACAAAGTCCTCTCCAAATCCTTCGCTGATATAAGGATACACTTCCTTATTATCCAGTTCACCGGTTTCAAAATATTTTTTTAGCAAACTGCCGTAACTGTCAATAGCCCAAACTTTAATATTGGGATTTTTTTCTTTTAAATATTTCCCGGTTCCTACAATGGTACCACCAGTACCTGTAGCTACTACCAGGTGCGTCACTTTTCCTTCCGTTTGTTCCCAAATCTCCGGACCCGTTTGTTCATAGTGTGCCTGCCTGTTGGCCAGGTTGTCGTACTGGTTTACGTACCAGCTATTCGGCACTTCCTTAGCTAAGCGCTTGCTTACAGAATAGTAGGAGCGGGGATCTTCCGGTTCTACATTGGTGGGACATACGATCACTTCTGCACCAACCGCCTTAAGTATATCTGCTTTTTCTTTTGATTGTTTATCGGTAGTAGTGAAAATGCACTTGTATCCCTTTACACAGGCAGCAATAGCCAGCCCCATTCCTGTGTTACCACTTGTGCCCTCTATTATGGTGCCCCCTGGTTTTATTTTCCCCTCCTGTTCTGCAACCTCCAGCATTTTTAAAGCCATACGGTCTTTTATACTGTTGCCGGGGTTGAAGTACTCCACTTTTGCCAATACCGTGCAGGGAAGGTCCTTTGTAATTTTATTGAGTTTGATCAAAGGCGTATTTCCAATGGTTTCTAAAATGTTATTAAGCCACATACAATCGTTTTTTTGCGCCAAAGGTAATTTTTTCAGGCTAATGTGAATAATAAAGGCATGTTTCGGGTTAACGAGTTACGGGTTATTAAGTTTTTTTAGGCAAGGCATTTAAAAATGCAGGATAGTCTGAAATCCGTAATCGGTAAAACCCGTAACAGATAAACCCATAACCCGTAACCGTTTTGCATGCAAGCGGTTGATGTAATTGAACTTTGTGAAAAAAGTTTTAGTGCTGGTCGCTATCTTTGCGCCCTTACTAAACTACTGCAAAATGGCATTGATAAAAAGTATTTCCGGTATACGTGGTACTATCGGGGGAAAGACCGGCGATAACTTAACTCCAGTTGATGTTGTAAAATTCACTGCGGCTTTTGGAACACTGTTATTAAGGCATAATGACGCCAATAAAACAATTGTGATTGGCCGTGATGGCCGTATCAGCGGTGCAATGGTAAAAGGACTTGTGATCAGTACGCTGAATGCTTTGGGATTTAATGTAATTGATCTCGATTACAGCACCACACCAACCGTGGAAATGGCAGTTGTATTTGAAAAAGCTGCTGGTGGTATCATACTAACGGCCAGCCACAATCCCAAAGAATGGAATGCCTTAAAGCTATTAAATGGTAAGGGCGAATTTATAAACAGTGAGGAGGGGCAATTAGTGCTGGAAATTGCTGCGAAAGAAGAATTTGATTTTGTATCAGTGGAAAAATTGGGGTCAGTGGTAAATGGTGGCGATGTTTTGCAAAAGCATATCGACGCCATTTTAAATTACGACCTGGTGGATACAGCTGCCATAAAAAAAGCTAAATTCAAGGTGGTAGTGGATGCAGTTAACAGTACGGGCGCCATTGCCGTGCCTGCAATGCTGCGTACACTTGGTGTAAAAGATATAGTGGTACTGAATGAGGAAGTTAATGGAAAATTTGCTCACAACCCTGAGCCGCTGCCGGAACATTTAACCGAATTAAGTGCAGAAGTTGTTAAGCACAATGCAAGCCTCGGTATTGCTGTGGATCCTGATGTAGACAGGCTTTGTTTTGTTTGTGAAGACGGCAGCATGTTTGGAGAAGAATATACCCTGGTGGCCGTTGCAGATTATGTGCTTAGCAATAGAAAAGGAAATACAGTAAGCAACATGAGCAGCACCCGTGCATTGAGGGATGTTACAGAAAAACATGGTGGTACTTATTATCCCAGTGCTGTCGGCGAAGTGAATGTGGTAAATAAAATGAAGGCAGTGAATGCCGTAATAGGCGGAGAAGGAAACGGGGGCATCATTGTGCCGGATCTTCATTATGGAAGGGATGCATTGATTGGTATTGCCCTGTTCCTTACACACCTGGCGAAAAGCAAAAAAAGTATCAAGCAATTAAGAAATACTTACCCGGATTATTTTATCAGCAAGAACAAGATCACGCTGCCCACAGGGCCGGGTGGGGAGGAAAGTGTTGATGTGAAAATGCTGTTTGAAAAGATAAAAACAAAATACAAGAATCAGCCAATCAATAGTGAAGACGGTTTGAAGATCGAGTTTGATACAGACTGGGTGCATTTACGTACCAGCAATACAGAACCTATCATACGGATCTATGCAGAAAGTAATTTTGCAACCACGGCAGATAATATTGCAAAGAAATTGATGAAGGATATTAATGAAGTGATGTAAGGCAGTAAAAAAATCAATCCGTAAAAAGATACATTTCTTTTTTAAAACTGCTAAACGTTGATTGCATTCTTATAAGCACGCTGCAGGCGTAGAAAACAGCAACTACTTTGGAGTTTTGACAGACTTTTTGCCTTTTAAAAAATTAAACCAATCAGAAAAAGGTTTAACCATGGCAGTTAGTACCGACCGGTCCGTGTTTTTTTCTGCTAAACCAGTTGGAGGAAATTCATCCGCTGCCGGATGATAATAGGTTCCGAAAAGTATATCAATAATAGGAAAGAACTGGGCAATATTTTTATCCTGGTGCTGTGGCAGGCTTGAGTGATGTATGCGATGCAGCTGGGGGCCAACAAATACACGGGTAAAGATGCCAAACCGGATCCGTAGGTTTGCGTGTGTTAAAAATAACCACACGGTGAACACCACCAGGTAAATATTGATAGCTGTTGAATCAATACCTATGATATAACTCACTGGAAAAGTGATCACAAGTGCCTGAACCGGCCGGTCAAGCCAATAGGTACGCATACTCGATGTTACATTAAGCTCTGTGTCGGAATGGTGGAGTTCATGAATTGCCCAAAGGAATTTGAACTTATGCTGAGCCCGGTGATACCAGTAAAAAATAAAATCGGACAGGAAAAGATATAAGAAAACGATTAAGATGGAGCCACCAATACCCCTGTCTACCAGTTGACTTGGTTTATAAGGAATGACGGCATAGATATAACCTACGATCACTACCCCTGTTACAAACAAAACCAGGCCATAAAAAATATTCACCAGTTTGTTTTCCAATGTATGGCCTTTTTCTGCACCAAAGCGCATTTCAAAAAGCCAGAAAATGAGGTATAATCCAGCATATAAAATAAGGCGTTCTTTCATCTGAATTGAGTGTAAGATAAATTTAACAAAGGAGCGTTGGGGCCGGAACTCCCTGTTTAAACCACTTATTTTTTCGGTTCTTCTCCCGATCAAATTTACAAAAAAAGAACCAGTTGCCCATAGGCATTCTACCTGTTATCATGGTTGATACAATGACTGGTTAGTGAAAATTTACCTTGTGATTATTTACGCTTACTTTTGTCGCCGCAAATGACTAACCATTCACCAATGACCTTATTTGACAATGCGAATTTATTTAGACAACGCTGCCACCACTGCACTGGATAAAGAAGTTTTAAATGCCATGATGCCGTTTTTGACTGAACAATTTGGCAATCCTTCTTCCATTTATTCTTATGGCAGGGAAACGAGGCTGGCGATTGAACAGGCAAGAAAAATGGTCGCAAAAATTTTGAACGCACACCCGGCTGAAATATTTTTTACAAGTGGTGGTACAGAAAGCAGCAATACTGCCATTACAGCTGCCGTAAAGGATCTCGGTTGCAGGCACATCATTACCTCGTCGATAGAACACCATGCAACACTGCATACGGTGGAATATCTTGATAAACTGGACCTGGCAAAAGTCAGTTATGTAAAGTTGTTACCAAATGGTCATGCAGACCTGGATGATCTTGAAAAACTGCTTGCATCTACTGATGAAAAAACACTGGTTACTTTAATGCATGCCAATAATGAAATTGGTAACCTGCTCGATATAAATGCTGTGGGTGAATTATGCAAATTGTACAACGCTATATTTCATAGCGATACGGTGCAAACCGTTGGTCATTATCCCATTGATCTTCGAAGCACACCTGTACATTTTATCACTGGTGCCGGCCACAAGTTTCATGGTCCAAAAGGAACAGGCATATTATACATAAACGAAAATGTCCGTATCAGCCCATACATACATGGTGGCGGGCAGGAGCGTAATATGCGGGCCGGAACAGAGAACCTCTACGGCATCGTAGGTTTTGCAAAAGCACTCGAACTGGCAAACGAGCACTATGAAACAGACAGTGCCTACATCGGTACATTAAAATATTACATGTACGATGAACTAAGAAAACATATACCGGGAGTGAGTTTTAATGGTGATGTGCTGGGTCAGAGTCTCTATACTGTACTGAACGTAAGTTTTCCAAAAACAGAACGTTCAGAAATGTTATTATTCAATCTTGATATCAATAATATCTGCGCCAGCGGGGGCAGTGCCTGTACCAGCGGTGCTGATGCCGGTTCGCATGTGATCCGTGCCATCAATAATAATCCAAATCAAATTGCGGTGCGGTTCAGTTTTTGTAAACACAATACGAAAGATGAAATTGATATGGTTGTTTCAAAATTGAAAGAATTGATATAAACAAAAAGGGCAACTGTTTAGTCACCCTTTTTTATAACCCTCAAATAAAAACTAAAACTTAATTCCGAAAGTTGCAACCACATTTCCTCTTTGATTCCTCACTGTGGCAAAAGTGTTGTCCTTATCCTGCAGCCTGTAGGCAAAGTCCACGTCCCTGTTGAATGAATGAACATAAGTAAGGTCCACAAAAAAACCTTTGTGCCTGTATCCCAAACCACCACTAGCCAAAAACCTGTTGGCTTTTAGTGCAGGGTCTTTGTACGGATTCATATAATAAGCTGCGCCCAGTCTTGCCATGATAATGTTGAATTTTACTTCTGCGCCCAGCCTGAAATTGAAATTACCTTTATACTGGTTGCGTATCACCTGGGTTAATTCCTTATAGTACGTTGTTTCATCTGCAGTGGCTTCTTCGTTTGAAGAATAGAAACCTGCATGTTTGTAAGACTGGTATTCTATATCAGCCGTGATAAAACCTTTTTGCTTTCTCACATCTTCCACTTCCCTGAATACGTAACTGCCGCTCACCATTACTTTCCAGGGAGTAAGCATACTGTATTTACTCTTTCCGGCCTGGTTATTTGTAAACAATTGTGATGATACGGATGCAATACCATTATAATTTTCTGTATTCGTTTCCAGGTTGGTATTCCTGGTATCGCTCAATTGGAAAAGATAGGTAGGGCTGTGTATGGCCAATCCGAGCCGGATATATTCCTCCGGGCGATAGATCAGGCCAAGTTTTAAATTAAGTCCGGCACCTGTTGTTTTATAACTGTCTGTATAAGTAAAACTGGCAAAGTTGTTATCTGTATTGGATGAAGTATCCGTTTCTGTGAAAGTGGTGGTATTTTGATAATTGACGATGGGAATTCCAAACCCAATACCAAACTGCCATTTATCTTTTTGATTGTAAGCATAGCTCAAACCAATTTCGTATATCCCGCCCTTTGTATCAACAGTTTTTTCCTGTAACAATGCATTGCCGGCATCCAAAACAAATTCAGGCATGGCTTTTAAAAATAAATCATTGCCATTTCTGAACGTATCAACAAGGTAGGTTTCCTGTGCAGGTGCAGCACCGTATGCATATTGTGGATTGGCACGCACTTCGTCGAAACTTAAACCACTTCTGGAAATCTCCTCTGCCCACTGTTCTGCAAAGCTGCTGTAATTATTATAACCCCTGTATTTAACAACATTATTGTAATTTGCCGTTTGCATCACCGCTATGCTGAATGCCTGGCTCGACTTACGGTTATACATATCCGCAGTGCCAAATACGAGTCCGAGAGATCCAAAACCAAAATTGTTTTTCTTATTGATGGATCTTAGATCCCTGAAATCTGCTTTATTGTTGTTTAAAAAGTATTGCGGTGTAAAGGATACTTCGCCGGTTTTATAATTACCGATGCCTGCAGGGTTTACAAAAGTGGCTGTAATGTCACCACCCAAAGATCCCATTGCTCCACCAATAGCCTGGTTTCTTGCGGAGCCGGCCTGGGGAAAGTAAGAATATTTCAGGGCATCCTCCGGAATTTGGGCAAAAGACGCGGCGCTGGTAAAAAGTGTGATAAAGAGTAAATATTTTTTCATTGAAATTTTTTTAGGTTTACGGTGATGCGATGTCAGCAACGCTGCCACTGTTTTTTCACTCCTGGTTAAATTGAATTGCAATTAATTTTTTCCGCTTCTTGCAGGCCTTGATGAACCACCCGACGATGAACTGCTGCCCGAACTGCTGCTGGAAGAAGACGAGGACGGTGAATAAGACCGGCCATTAGAAGAATTAGTGTTATTACCGCTGCTGCTGTTATTGGTATTATTGAAAACTTTATTCAAAGTGTTGCCGAGTTTGCTTCCTGTACTGTTATTACTGTTATTGTAACTTCTAACCGGGGTGCCTGATGTCTTTCCGTTACTGGTATTGTATTTGGAGTTGGTAGCCGGGGTATTCACATAATTATAACCTGTGCCATAGCCGCCCAAATTCGTCATTCTTGGGGTTGTTATTTTAGGATTGGTAACCACCACTGTACCTGGGAAATGGCTATATACCGGGTAGTTATAATAAAATGGATTATAATAATACCCATAGTTGTAACCAAACTGGTATGGATTGTAGTAGATGTCATTATCAAGATATCTCCAACGGCGGTCATTGATGCCAAGCCGGATCTGTCTTTCTTCTGAATAATTTGTTGTGTTTTTAGCTGTTTCCCGGCGCTCTTCCTTATTATCTTCCCTTTCTTCTCCATAATAGCGGGCAGGTGAATAATAAACATCATCAGGAGTTTGCCCCGTTTTGTAAGCAGTGGAGCAACTGGCTATTGTTATTATTAAAACAGGAATGAGTAAAAATTTACTGTTCATGGCAATGGTTTTATTGTTTTGAAATGTGAAGTTACTGATTTGCATTGCAGTGATTGCTTTAAATAATAGTCCAAATTGTTTGCCACTGTGCTGCATGGGCTTAATAGAAGGGCGTTAAATATGTGCTAAAACAAATTGGATCAAAATTTTATTAATCCTTACAATTCAAATACTTTTGAGCCCTTTCAAAAACAGAAACAAGTTTAATGAGCAAAGAAATTACAAGCAGGGAGCAGGATTATTCTCAATGGTACAATGACCTTGTTATAAAAGCCGGGCTGGCAGATTACAGTGCTGTAAGAGGTTGTATGGTGATAAAACCTTATGGTTTTGCACTATGGGAAAATATGCAACGGCAACTGGACCAGATGTTTAAAGATACAGGTCACCAGAATGCTTATTTTCCTTTGTTTGTTCCTAAAAGTTTGTTTGAAGCAGAAGAAAAAAATGCGGAAGGTTTTGCAAAAGAATGCGCTATTGTTACGCACTATCGTTTAAAGTCAGATCCGGATAACAAAGGCAAACTAATTGTTGACCCCGAAGCTAAACTGGAGGAAGAATTGGTTGTGCGGCCAACAAGTGAGGCCATCATCTGGAATACCTACAAAGGCTGGATCCAATCATATCGTGATCTGCCAATTTTAATAAATCAATGGGCCAATGTGGTGCGTTGGGAAATGCGTACACGTTTGTTTTTGCGCACTACAGAATTTCTTTGGCAGGAAGGACATACCGCTCACGCTACCAGAGACGAGGCAGAAAAAGAAACCGTACAAATGCTGAATGTGTACGCAGATTTTGCCGAGCAGTACATGGCTTTGCCGGTAATGAAAGGGGTAAAGACAGAGAATGAACGTTTTGCAGGAGCGGTTGATACCTATTGCATTGAAGCAATGATGCAGGATGGTAAAGCGCTGCAGGCAGGTACCTCACATTTTTTGGGGCAGAATTTTGCTAAAGCATTTGATGTAAAATTTGCTGACAAAGAAAACAAGCTTGATTATGTGTGGGCAACAAGCTGGGGTGTAAGTACAAGGCTTATTGGCGGCCTGGTGATGGCACATAGTGATGATGATGGTTTGATATTACCTCCAAAACTGGCACCCATACAGGTAGTGATTGTACCCATCTACAAGGGCGAAGAACAAAAGAGCCAGATAGATGAAAAAGTGCATGAACTGGTAAAAGAGCTAAAAGCTGCAGGTATTTCAGTTAAGTATGATGATAATGATAACAGCAGGCCAGGATGGAAGTTTGCTGAGTATGAATTGAAAGGGGTTCCTGTTCGGATAGCCATTGGCGCAAGGGACCTGGCAAATAATGTGGTGGAAGTGGCCCGGAGGGATACCAAAGAAAAAATGAGCTACAGCATTGACGGACTTGGAAAAGCAGTTATTCAATTACTCGACGACATACAGGTATCCATTTTTAATAAGGCTAAAACCTTTAGGGATGATCATATTACCAATGCCAACAACTGGGAAGAATTTGTACAATTGCTGGATGAAAAGACAGGCTTTATTGCAGCACACTGGGATGGTACAGGCGAAACAGAAGAAAAAATAAAGGAACTTACAAAGGCGACCATACGTTGTATTCCTTTGGATAACCAGCAGGAGGCGGGTAGCTGCATTTTATCAGGCAAACCCAGTAGTCAAAGGGTGTTGTTTGCAAGAGCGTATTAACCCGGCATTCTTTTCCGAAATAAAATTTTATCTGTTAAATGCAACCGCAGGACCAATTAACCAATTATTACGGGGGGCCGCAAAACCTTCCTAATGCCACTACCTCGCTGGTGCTTGGAATTATTTCGATAGTGGCTGCTTTTATCGGCATTATTTTGGGGATCATTGGAATTATCCTTGCCAACAGGGACAGGAAACTTTACAAATCATCACCTGAGTTGTATACTGCTTCCAGTTACAGTACCTCCAATGCCGGCAGGATATGCTCCATTATCGGAATTGTACTTTCTGTTCTTTACATTCTTGGTGCTATTGCGATGGGATTTTATTTTGTAATGATGGCAAGAGAACAACAGGGCTACCAGTAAGTAACCGGTACTGCATTTATTTTATCACAACATCTTTGATCACTTTTTCACCCAGTGCTTCATTTACCCTTTCTATGATCTTATCTTTTTGATACAGGAGTTCGTTTTTAAGCGGCGCCACTTTGGTGGAAATAAACAGCGTGTGATTGATGATCTGGATTTTATCCGTGTATTTTGAGATCGTTATGCCCATGATTTTTTCCCATACTTCTTCTATTTGCATGGCTTGTACGCCTGTTTTCAGCTTGCTTTTTTTCAAGAATTGCTGTAAGGCATCTTGTATTGAATATTCTCCCATGGCAAAATTTTAATTCGAAGGCAAGGTACAATAAAGTGAGGTATTCATTGGTCTTTATACAGCAGCCGGAGTTATGTTAATTCTGAATTTCCTTAACAGGCTACACCATTCTTTATTGGTAAAAAATAACCCGAAGGTTAATAAAAACACCTCCTGGAAACCGTAGATCATCATCATGAAATAAATTCCGGTATGCAGCAGTATACCCATAATAATCATGATAGTACGCATTTTATTTACCCATACAAAAAGGGGAAAAGCAAACTCATAAACAATAGTATACCAGGCAATACCCTTCATCAGCCATCCATAATGTGCCAGTTGATTATTATAGCCCGTACCGTTAAAGCGATCGCCGGCAAAAATATTGTATACGGCAATTCCTTGTTGCCATGCAGGAGACTGCATTTTTACAATAGCACCTGAAAAGTATGCGATGCACACATGAAGCATGATACAACCGGCAGAAATATTTGTAAAAAAAACAGATAACTGTTCTCTGCCAGGGGAGCGTGGCTGCTTTCTTTTAAACAGGATAAAATACCTGTAACTGTTTCCAATAGACAGGTAGAGCAGTATAAACCGGCACATATACATGCCGCCATGACCGGTATAAATGTTCATCCGGAAAAACATTTCAGCAAAAAGAAATATCAATATTGCGGTAAACTGTCTGCCGATACCCAGCAGGTTAAAGAATAATAAAATTGCATACATTCCTATAAGCCATTGGTAATGTTCCCGTAAAACCTGAACATCCAGGCGTGCCAAACTGAATAACTTATTATTTGACACTTCCACAAAGCTGTCACTTCCATAGATCATACCGAGATAGGGCCAGTTGATCAGCATTTCCTTTATTAACCACAAACTAATGCCTACGCGAAGAACAGAAAGGTAGAATGACCTGTTGTCGTTTGTGTAAAGGTTGATATAAAACTGACGCCACACTTTCATCGGAAATTAAAATATTTTCCTTCAAAAACTGGTTGCGCTTTAATTACCGGGGGCATATTTCTGCTGGTAAAATCATTGTAGTTTTCCTGCATAATGATCAGCCTGCACCCGTTTCCTGCGGTATCGATATGATATGCTGCTGCTGCAATGGCCGCATAATTCTCAAGCGTTCTCAGCGGTCCGTTTCTTTTTAATCCGGATGTTGACTGACTGTTTTCAAGGAGCAGGGGATCGGTATTTAGTACCTCTGTTATGCATCGCCCAAGTATAACATCCAGCAACAGGTAGCGCTGGTTAAAAGGGGCTTCCCGGGTGGCAAGCTTTCGTATGTCTTGTAAAACTTCCATCCGGGCAACAAAAGCCCCGGTCTTACGATTGCTGACTTCGTAGTAAAGCCTGTAATTAAATGGTTCTGTATGTTTAAAGAAGCCCCATTTTTGATAGAAAACCACCTGGAATGGAATGTACAGTGGCATCACATTCTTAGGAATATCCTTTTTGGATAAGGAAAAGAAAAAAGTTGCAACAAAATAGGGTACCAGTAAAATGAGTGTACCCTTGATAATATAACTGTATTTTTTCTCCAAAAAACGTGATAGTTAAGGTTACAAATAGGCGGTAATATTTACATATGGTGCAAAATATATTAAATTCACAAGTCTGAAGGGTTTGTTGGAAGAAATATAGAAACCCACCGTTTAGAGCCAGTTCGCTTATTTTGCAACAATAAGATACGCCGGGTGATTTACACTGCCCGGGTGATTGCAACAGCCTGATGGCTTTTTTAGATAATTAAGTATAAATATACCGAAATCAGCAAAACTATCCCTAATTTTGGCACATTGGTTTTAGTATTGCTCTAAACAAATTATAAATGAAAAATCACAGGAAAATAATGGTTGCGGCCTCTGTTATATGTGCAGGCCTTTTGTTTATACCTGCTATTGGATTTGCACAGCTTGGAGATATTGCCCCTGATCCGGATGCTCCTATTGACGGGGGAGTTGGTGCTTTATTGGCGGCTGGCATTGGGTATGGAATTAAAAAGTACAGGGATGGAAAACGCAAGGCAGAGCTATAATGCGTATTGTATTTCTTCAGTTCATCTGACCAGTTATTATATATTTTATCGATTTCTTAATCAAATATTAGCCTGCCTGCCGAGGTAATCAAATGATAAATCTTTCACACCAAAAGAACGGATCTGCTTTTCCTGGATTGTTTCTAATATGCTTTTGCCTCTCCGGTATATTCCTAATGTCTTCTTGCAAAGTAACCAGGCCGAGTAATTATTTTCGGGATTTAAAAAAAGATACTACTGTTACAGTACCGCCCAGG
>JAKQJG010000037.1 GCA_029561305.1 Bacteroidota bacterium
GGCGGTCATTAATTTTCAACCTCAATTTTTTAACGATGAGTAAATATGTTATAGGAATAGATGTGGGGGGAACCACCTGCAAATTTGGTATTGTTGACCGGACAGGTGCTATACTCGAGCAAAGCAGGATACCCACCAACCAGCATGAAGCAGTGCAGGAGTTTATCAACGATCTGTACGACAACCTTGCTCCCATGATTGAAAGAGCGGGCGGCATAAAGAATATACTGGGTATTGGTATGGGGGCTCCTAACGCCAACTATTACACGGGTACTATTGAGTATGCACCCAACCTCAAATGGAAAGGCATTATTCACATGAGTGAATTGATGGAATTGAAATTTGGCCTTGTTACAAAACTTACCAACGATGCCAATGCGGCTGCTGTAGGTGAGCAGATGTACGGATGTGCCAAGGACATGAAAGATTTTATCACCATTACTTTGGGTACAGGTGTTGGCAGTGGTATCGTTGTAAACGGAGATATTATGCTCGGTCATGATGGCTTTGCCGGTGAACTGGGTCATACAATTATAAGACCAGGTGGCCGGTTACACAAGGGTACTAATATGCATGGCAGCCTGGAAGCTTACGCCTCCGCCACAGGCGTGAGAGAAACAGCTATTGAATTGCTCACGGAGCATCCTGAAAGAGAAAGCCTGCTGAGAGATTACCCTATCAACAAACTCACCAGTGAAAGTGTGTATGATTGTGCTATGAAAGGAGACAGTATTGCTAATGAGATTTTTGAATTTACCGGGCAAATACTCGGTGAGTCACTGGCTAATTTTATCATGTTCTCTTCACCAGAGGCAATCATATTATTTGGTGGCCTTACTAAAGCAGGGCAATTATTGTTGAACCCAACAAGAAGAAGCATGGAAGCAAATTTGCTCCCTATTTTTCAGAATAAGGTAAAGCTGCTGTTTAGTGAATTAAAAGAAGCTGATGCTGCTATACTGGGTGCCAGTGCGCTGATATGGAAAGTAAAAAACTAGGAAGTACTAAATAATCAATTACACAAGTGAAGATGGTGAAAGCCATTTTCACTTGTTTGTTTTTAGTACCTTCTTTAGTACGGTAAACTCCAGTTGTTGTAAATGCCTGCCGGATCTCCCGTCCTCAATAAATGTTTTTCTAACACAGGTATCGATGTAGCCATTCCTTTTGTACCAGTCAATCAACTCGGTGCGTACAGAGATAACGGTCATGTGTATGCTATGACAATGGGCGTTGAGCGTATACTCCTCTGCAGCCTTTAATAATTTTTTTCCGATGCCGTTACCCTGCTCCATAGGATTTACGGCCAGCATACCAAGATATATGTCATTCTTGTACCGCTGCAAATTGACGCAACCAATAATGTTCCTGTTGTCATTTTCATATTTTAGCAGTACACTTTCACTTTTTTCCAGCACTTCTTTTAAGGAAACCTGGTCAGTGCGAACATCACCATCGATTAAGTGAGCTTCGTTTGTCCAGCCTTTTTTGGACGATTCACCACGGTAGGCACCATTGAGCAGTAAAAGTAAGGCCGCTACATCTGCTAAGGTGGCTATACTGATATGTTTATCGGTACATAAAAATGAATGATAAGGCATTGTACTTTTGTAGTTTTTACCAAAAGTATAATGTACAATTGAAACGGAAGAACGGGAAAATAAACTGGTTTACTCCGCCATCTTTGCCTGCAGCCTTTTTATCTGCTTCAATACCTTTGGCACATGCTTGTCAGGAAAGGTAAAGGGAAATCCATTACTGTCTGCCTGTTCGTTCAGTACTTTATGCAGGTTTTGGAAACCGGATTGTTGGGAAATAGCCCTGATGGATAAAATGTCTTTATTCTTCTGAAGATATTTAATGATCTGTTTTTTTGTCATAGCAATATAGGAGATTGAACTGGCTACAAATGTATCTGACTGGGATATTTATTCTGTTGTGTTAACAATTGATAAACAAAAATCAGCCCATAAATTTCGGTTATATGTGAGGCATGACACAAAAAGGCGGGCTTGTTCTTATATCAACCCATTTTTTTCTTCCCCGCTTACTCCCTATTTTCACGCCATGCCGGTAACAGATACAAATATTTTGCAATTATTAAAGTGTATTGACCTTGAAGAAAAAGAACAGGTTGCACGCTATAGTTTAGACCAGCAGCATACATTAAAATCATTAAAGGCGGAAGGACTGGCATTGCATCCCATCATTGTAACTAAAAAGAATTTTGGCTATGCAGATTACCCTGAAATTAGTTTCCGGTTGCCGTTTCCCCCGGAAGCCAATATGTTTAAAGATGGCGCTGCCATCGAGTGTTTTTGCACCGGTGAAGAACCTGTGAAAGGCGTATTGCTGAATCTGGATGGAAAAGCCGGTGAGTTTCGCCTGTTTGCTCCTGACTTTCCTGACTGGATTGAAGACAACGGCGTGGGAATCAAATTGGCACCCGACCAACGGACCACCAGCATAATGAAACAGGCGCTCAATAAACTGGAAGCTAATAAACCCCTTTATGAATTGTTTCAGTACCTGCACGGAAATACTTCCATACCAATTGAACAGGCTGCAGAACAGAACAGCACGCTCACGTTCAGCAACAGCCGCTTAAATGAAAGCCAGCAGGTAGCAGTAAACGCCATTACGCAAAACAAGCTTATTTGTATAGTACACGGCCCACCTGGTACAGGAAAAACAACCACATTAATTGAAGCCATTCATCAATTGGTGAAAAAGGATGAAAAAGTACTGGTATCTGCACCAAGCAACACAGCAGTGGATAATATAGCAAAGGGATTGCTGCTAAAGGGAATGAATATTTTACGGGTGGGAAATGCAACTAAAACAGATGAAGCTATTTTTTCTCACACGCCAGAAGGAAAACTCAGCAACAGTAAACAACAGAAGGAAATTAAGCAACTAAAAATACGTGCGGAGGAATTCCGTAAGATGGCGCTGAAGTATAAGCGCAGCTTTGGAAAGGCCGAAAGAGAACAACGCAACCTGCTGTTCAAAGAAGTAAAGAATATCCGCACAGAGATAAAAAAGATACAGGCATACAATGAAGAAAAATTATTTACGGAGGCCAGTGTTATTTTGGGTACACCCATCGGTTTGCATGATGCTGGTATCGGTCACCTGCATTTTAAAACACTGGTGATAGATGAAGCCGGTCAGAGTATTGAACCCCTGGCCTGGACTATTTTTCCATTGGCAGATAAATATGTACTGGCCGGCGATCATTTTCAGCTGCCTCCTACAGTGCTGAGTAATGAAGCTGCTAAACTTGGTTTTAATAAATCTATCCTGGAAACAGCCATCGGTACCGTACAGCATGTTCACCTTTTGAATGTTCAGTACCGGATGAAAGAATCCATTGCAGGTTTCAGCAGCAAATACTTCTACGATGGTTTATTAAAGACCGCAGGACACCTTGGCAATACGGGCACACATATCACTTTTATTGATACGGCTGGTTCTGGTTTTAATGAAATGCAGGGAAAGGATGGCATGAGTTTACAAAATGCAGGGGAACTGCAGGTGGTGCAAAAAATTATTGAAACAGAAAAGCTGGATCCTGCTGTAACTGCCTTTATCTCACCTTATTCAGGACAGGTGGCAGCTGCTAAAGAAATACTGGCAAAGCAAATGCGTATAAGCACCATTGATAGTTTTCAGGGCCAGGAAAAAGAAATCATCATTTTATCGCTGGTAAGAAGCAACGATGATGGCGATATTGGGTTTTTAAAAGACTACCGCAGGATGAACGTGGCTGTCACAAGGGCAAAAGAACAACTATTTATCATTGGTGACAGTGCTACGATTGGTGCAGATAATTTTTACAACGCTTTTCTTACATACATAGAACAACAAGGAACCTACAGAACTGTTTGGGAATTTGAATTATAACATGGGCCGGTTCCCTTAACTAATGGAAAGACCGGCATATTATAACATGATCACCGGTCTGACCTACGGTGCCGACCGGAATAAAATATGAACATACCATTCTCCATACAAACCTTTCACTTTGCAGGCAGATCAGTGCAGGCATACATTCCAACTATTAAATGGGTACAGCAGCAATTTGAAAAGAAGGAAGCAGCAGCCGCTCCTTACTGGGCGCAGGTATGGCCTGCAGCAAAAGCCCTGTGTGAAGTAATTGCAGCTGAACCGGAACTGGTAAAAGATAAAACAGTGCTGGAACTGGCAGCCGGTTTAGGGTTACCGTCGCTGTTAGCAGCACCATTTGCGAAAAATATAATTGCAAGCGATCATATAGAAGAGGCCGTTTATGTGATGAAGCAATCTGTTGCACATAACAAAGAGATCAACATGCAATGCCGTGTGCTCGATTGGAACAAACTGGATAAAAAACTGCACGCAGATGTGTTATTACTCAGCGATATTAACTATGATCCAAAAGATTTTGAACAACTATACAAAGTCCTTACCGCCTTTCTTCAACAAGGAACTTCCATTTTGTTAAGCACACCCCAAAGGCTGATGGCCAAACAATTTATGGAGTGGCTGCTTCCTTTTAAAAAGAAGGAGTATATAATTGAAGTAAAACACAATAGTGAAATAATAATTGTTTCTGTGTGGATTCTTAAACAGTAGTATTACAGGTTTTGTTTTTTCATTTCTCTTACTGCGTGGTCGCAGGCCCGGGCTGTAAGCGCCATATACGTTAGTGAAGGATTTACACAGGAGCCTGAAGTCATGCAGGAACCATCCGTGATAAAAACATTTGGCACATCATGCAATTGATTAAAACTATTTAATACGGATGTTTTCCTGTCATCTCCCATCCTGGCCGTTCCCATTTCGTGGTTGGCGTTGCCAGGAAAAGACATGTTGTTTTGCACCTTTACATTCCTGAATCCAGCTGTTACCAGTAATTCGCCAGCGGAAGCAGCCATGTCTTTATTCATGGCTTTTTCATTTTCTTTAAATTCACAATCAATCACCAGCAGTGGCCTGCCCCATTTGTCTTTTTTGTTTTGATCTAATGTTATACGGTTATCTGCATACGGAAGGCATTCGCCAAATGCGTACATACCCATGCGCCAGCCACCTGGTTCACTCATAGCAGCTTTCAATTCGGTGCCGATTCCGTCAAATTGCCTCCTTCCACGATAGGCTCCGCCTCCTAAGTGAAAGCCTCTTAAAAAGTCAGTATCTTTTTTAGCCAGATTTCTAAAACGGGGAACGTATATACTTACCGGTCTTTTGCCATAGTGATACATATCCTCAAAGCCATCTACATCAGCGGAAGCGCTGATACCTTTGTGATGATCCATTAAATTTCGACCTAACTGGTCACTGTCATTACCTAAACCATTGGGGAAACGGCCAGATATAGAGTTAAGCAAAATTGCTGTTGTACCTACCGTAGATGCATTTACAAAAATGATACGGGCATAGTATTCGGTTACAATATTTGTTTGCGTATCGATCACTTCAACACCAGCAGCTTTTTGCAGTTTTTCATTGTACAATATTTTATTAACCAATGAATGCGGCATCACCGTTAAGTTACCTGTTGCATAAGCAGCTGGCATGGTACTGGCATTGGTACTAAAGTAGGCTCCAAACGGACAACCACGATGACAACGGTCTCTTGCCTGGCATTGCCCCCTCCCTTTTACCGGTTTGGTTAAATTCGCCGTTCTGCCCATGATCACTTTCCGGTTATCGTATTTTGATTCCACCTGTTGCTTGAAATATTTTTCCACGCTGTTCATTTCAAATGGGGGCATAAATTTTCCATCGGGCAAATGGGCGATACCATCATTATTGCCACTAACGCCAATGAATGACTCCACATAATCGTACCAGGGGGCAATATCTTTATAGCGGATGGGCCAGTCGATACCAAACCCATCTTTTGCATTGGCTTCAAAATCCATATCACTCCACCGGTAACATGCCCTTGACCATAATAAAGAGCGGCCACCCACAATATCACCTCTTATCCAGTCGAAGCGTTTTGTCTCTTCATATGGATTGTCAAGATCGTTGATATAATAGTGTTTATTATCTTCTCTTAAAGACCAGTGACGGCTTTGTACGGGGAATGCTGCTTTATCAGCAGGTGACAACCGCAGGCGGTGTGGAAACTCCCAAACGTCCTTGTTGGCTGTTGGGTACACAGGATGTTCAACATTGCCACCCCGTTCCAGCATCAGTACTTTCAATCCTTTTTCACACAACTCTTTTGCAGCCCAGCCACCGCTGATACCAGAGCCAACAACAATGGCATCAAAAGTATTTTCTTTTGTTGCTTTGTTGTTTATAGCGGGTGCTGTTTGTGGCATACTTACGCTTTAAAATGTTCTTTCATTACATTCATATAATCAGCCAATGCCATTTCCGGCTCTCCAATTTCCGGATGCCATAGTTTCTCCCATTCAAAACTGTAGTAGCCGGTGTAGTTATCCTTTGCTAAAATATCCACGGCCTGCATAATGGGTACATCGCCTTTGCCCAGAAAAACATACTGGAGTTTACCATCCATTAATTTGGCATCTTTTATATGTGCATGATAAATATATTTTTTCAGTCTTGCATAGGCAGCTGCAGGCGGTTCTTTTGTTATGGTCCACATGTTACTGATGTCCCATATCATACCTGTATTTTCATGTGCTGCAGCTATCATTATTTTTTCCAGGTCATCAATATACACCAGGTCGCCATGTGATTCGATCAATACCTTCACCCCTGCTCCTTTGGCATACTCAGCCAGTTCCAGTAAGCCTTTGCTGATGAGTTCCATTGATCTTTCCTTGCCGTTTTCTTTCAAAAAATTATTAGGGAACACCCGTATAAAGGGACATTCAATATCATTTGCCAGGTCAATAAACCGCTTTCCTTCATCTATATTTTTCCCTCTTTCAACGCCGGCTGCAAAATGCAATGTGCAGGACGAACCAAGATTAATAAACTTAACTCCTGCATCTTTGGCTTGCTGCAAAGTTTCTCTCCTTGCTGCAGCGGTTTGAAATGATTTGCATTTGGTAAGATCAAGCTCCCGTTGAATGCCCCGCAATTCAATGCCATCATACCCGTGCTTTGCTGCAAAATCAATAATGGTTTTCAAATCCCAATCCGGGCAGCCAAGAGTGGAGAATGACAATAAGGGGGCCGGTCTTTTTTCTGTAAAAGAAAGTCCCATCAAAGCAGCAGCAGATAATAAAGATGTTGTTTGTAAAAATGTCCTCCGGGTGGATCGTGGCATGTGCAATATTTGGTACAAGTTAAAATTTTATACCAATAATCTGGATACAGTTACCCACAAAGCTATTAGTCATTTGCTAAATGTATGTTCTGTAGAATCTAATACCGGCCAAACTGGACAGAGACGCCATATGCTGTCCGTGTTTTCTTGATGCCTTTGTGAAATGATCTATAACCAGCCGAACCTTTCAATCAGTCTTTCCTTTTGGTTACGGGCAACAGGTATGCTCTGGCCATTTGACATCAAAAGATAATTACCCTCTCCCCTCACATATTTTTTTATATGGTCAAGATTAACCAGATATTGACGGTGTACCCTTAAGAAATTTTTTTCTTCCAGCACCTCCTGTATATCACCAAGGGTTTTGGCTACCATGTACTGCTGACTGTCAGTAGTATGAAAACGGGTATAGTTATTTTTTGATTCACAATAAATAATGGTTTTTATATAGGCGAATGTGACACCATTCTGGTAAGGAAGGGCAATTTTATCGGGATAATTCCTGTCTGTTCCCTGCACCTGCTGCTTTAGCATATTCAGTTGTTGCTTATCAGGCCCAAGGCGGTTTTCTGCTTTTTGCACCGCAGCTTTCAGATCTTTTCCATCAATAGGTTTTAATAAATAATCCAACGCACTAAAGCGAAATGCTTTTACAGCAAACTGGTCATAAGCTGTTACAAATACCAGGCTAAATTGAATATCAGAAAGTTTTTCCAGCATCTGAAAGCCATTCATCACCGGCATTTCTATATCAAGAAATACAATGCCAGGAGATAATTCCACTATTTTTTGTAATCCATCCTCACTTGAAGTGCATTCAGCTGCCACCATTACCTGTGGACAGTACATTTTCAATTGCAAAGCCAGCAGCTTTACACAATCCGGTTCGTCATCAATAATGATTGCTTTCAGCATAATGAAAGTTACACAGGTATTTTAATGATCACTTTGGTTCCTTTTGCATTTTTCATTTCGTCTTTAAGATCTTCTACCTGCACATCGGCTTTTATACCATACACCTGGTTTATCATCTCAAGCCTTTCCGATGTCATCTTTAAACCAAAGGATTTTTGCTTCGTGGCGGATTTGCTTTTGTACGCTGCCGCCTGCTCCCTTCCTATCCCATCATCTTTTATTTCCACCAGCAAAAAATAGTCGGTTGGTTGTGTAATATCAATAACAATATTACCGCCTTCTTTTTTGTGCATTAGTCCATGCCAGATGGCATTTTCCACATAGGGCTGGATAAGCAATGGCGGCAGTTTAATGTATTGCTGGTCAATATCCGGTGCTATATGAATCTGATACTTTACTTTGTCTTTAAAACGCATTGCTTCCAGGTTGATATACAATTGCAATGTTTCCATTTCCTTTTCCAGCGTTACTTTTTCTGAACGGGAATTTTCCAGCACCAGTCTTATCAATTGAGAGAACATAGACAAATAGTCAGAAGCTGTTTGAGAATCATTCTCAAGTGTATATAATTTAATTGAATTGAGGCAATTGAAAATAAAATGCGGATTCATCTGTGCTCTCAATGCCGTCATTTCTGTTTCAGCGATCTTTTTTTCGAAGGCTGTCTGCACCTGTTTTAGTTTCTGTTCTTCCAGCACTTTGTTTTGTGCTTCAAGCTCTTTTGTCCGTTTCTGCAGTTCACCCTGTAACTGTGCAGCATACTGCTTTTGCAAATTGTTCCTCTCATTCAGTACTAATTTACTCCGGTAAGATAGGGCAAAAGAAAAACAAATTGCTTCTATAGTAAGGCCAAGTAAAAAGTAAAAAGGTATAAAAATAAATACTACACCCACTGCGTCCATGGCAAACCTGAGATTGGATAAAACTATCAATGGCAGGCACCAAAGCAGCAACATACTAAGCAGGCCAGTGAACATAAACCATTTTACTTTTTCCTTGCTCATGGCTGTAAGCACCAGCAATACAATATTCAGTATTGTTACCGGTATCATCGAAACAAAATAACCGTACTGATCCACGAATAAAAATTTACCCGTATGGATGGTGGTAAACTCTATCAGCATCTGTATACATGCCATCACCAGTAAAATTTTAACTATCTTCCAGCCCTTCTTAAATTGTTGTGGGAGTTTCAGCATTTTGCCAATGAATAAGCTGTACAATACCGGCACAAAAAATAAGAACATAGAAAAAATCAGGTCAAGAAAAAATGAAGAGAATAAACCAAACTGGTGCCTGACATCTATCCAGAAAAGCCCTGTAAAAGCTGCTGACACCGTATACGCTATGTACCATAAAAACGTTTTATCCCGGTATAAAAAAAAATGGTAAGCGGCAAAAAATGTTATAAAAAACAAGCACCCTGTAAGCAGGGAAAGCAATAAAAAAAGCAGGCGGCTGTTGGAGACACTTTCTAAATGATTATTTAAAAAACTCGCCGTGGTTTCCAAACTCATCCAGGCAGGTGCAAATTTACCTTGCCTATCTTCGGTGCGCAGCCAATAGGTTTCACTGCTGTTTGGAGGAATGGAAAGCGCAAAAGAAGCCCTCTTAAATCCCGACACACTGGCTTCATAAATACCCGATTTTGCTAACAGGCCATTTCTATTATACAACCGCATAAAATAATGTCCACCGGGGTTCAGCCAGAGATGAATAGTGTCGGTGACAGCACTATTATGGATAGAAAACCGAAGCCACTGAATCACTAATGGCCGCATAGAAGGTTTATCCTGCCGCAAGCTATCTGTATAAAAAGCAAATTGTTGCTGTAGAATTTTTTCAAAACTTAAGGGCGCATCATTCCTGTCATCATAAAAAAAGCAATTGTCTAAAATGGGCATTCCTTTCTGCCATTGCGGTTGGCCATTTAATACAATAGTGTCTTGCGCTGATGCTTTACTAAACAACAACATACACCAGGCAATTATAAAACGTAAACGATACATACAGAATGTTTTAAAATTAAAGCAACTGTACACATTCTCCTAATTCAGATGGTGAGCGGGCAGTTTTTTGAGGGAATGACAGATTTGCGTTTCAACCCTATATATCCTGCTGTTCACTCATAATAATTTCCATTAACCACTTCCCGTTTTTGTCCTGCTGCATTGCTGCCGAATTTCATCAAAAAATATAAATCATGTTAAGCACAATTCTAAGAACGGTTGTAACCATTTTCCTGCTGATATTCCCTTTTCTTGGGGGAGCATTCATCAGTAAATACAGTCCCTACAAAGAAGGAAACAATATGACGGACTTTATATTTGTCTATGGTGCTTTTATATTGGTTGCGGCTTTTATTTTGTTTTATATAACCTGTCGTTTCCGGTCTTCTTTTGTACAACCCACCCGGCCTGCTGTGATACTTTTTTTTATCGGTTTGATCATGCTGGGTATTGCAGGCCTGGCAGCACCACCAGACCTGGGCATCAAAATGCTTGAACATCCTGAAAGGGAACATTGCAGGTATATCATCCTGCTAATTGGGGCTATTCTATTTGGTCTCTATTTCCTTGACCTGTTTTTGAATGACAGGCTGCAACTTAAAGGAGCACAAAAGTGGATCATGATCCTGCTATTTATTATCCCGATGGTTGAATTGATATGGGAGCTTTTGCACCATTACTCCTATCCGGAAGGATTAAAAGAATGGGTAGGTAAGGGAAATAAGATAGAAGACTTCAATAAAAACTATGATGACCGCAGAGTTGGCACTATCGGGGCAATTGGACGTTTCCTCCTGTTCATACTGATTCTCGGGCTCTCTGTTACATTATATAAATTACGTAAAACACGAATCTGGAATCCAATACTCCTCTCGGTTTTTTGTATCCTCGGAATGGCATCGGCCTGTACCATGTTTTTATTTTTCAATTTCCAGTTTCAACCAGAAAAAGCACTGGGTTTCCTGTTCATATTTTTTATTCCAGGCATTCCTTTTATACTGATGTACTGGATTGGAGCAGCTATGCTTACCAAAAAGCCTGGTCAAATAAGCTGATTTTTTAAACTCCCCAACAACAGGGTGAAAATTTTGTGTCGCATTCAGTTGATAAGCATATGCAATAAACTAAGTTTGCATTTACAAAATCAGTAACGATGCTACCTAAAATTTTTGCCTGCTTTTTATTTTCTGTTGCACTGAATATACATTTATCAGCGCAGCAATTTTTCAACACAAAAGGAAAAACAATAACTGGTCCCGATGGAAAACCTTTTTATATGAAAGGAACCAACCTGGGCAACTGGCTGGTGCCGGAAGGTTATATGTTTAAATTTAATGATGCCAGTTCACCAAGACTGATCAACCGCACCATCAGTGAACTGGTTGGCCCGGCTGCAGCAAAGGATTTCTGGCAAAAATTTTTAGATGTATATGTAACTGCTGAGGATATTCATTACCTGAAAGAGATCGGTATGAATTCTATCCGTATTCCTTTTAACTACCGGTTGTTTACCAATGAGTACTATATGGGTTCAAGTGATCCGGCCAGGGGCTTTACTTATCTTGACCGGTTGATCAACTGGTGTAAAAAAGAAAAATTGTATTTGTTGCTCGACATGCATTGTGCACCTGGTGGTCAAACAGGCGACAATATTGATGACGGCTACGGTTACCCTTTTTTGTTTGAAAGTGAAAAAGACCAGGCAACATGTGTTGCAATATGGAAACGCATTGCAGCTCATTATAAAGATGAGACAATCATTATTGGCTATGATCTGTTGAATGAACCCATCGCTCACTATTTTGACAAAGAAAAACTCAATCCACTGCTGGAGCCGTTATATAAAAAAATAACTGCAGCGGTGAGAACGGTTGACAAAAATCACCTGATATTTTTAGGCGGTGCCCAATGGAACTCCAACTTTGAACCCTTTGGCAAACCATTCGACAGTAAACTGGTGTATACTTTTCATAAGTACTGGACTTCCCCCGGAGTGGAGGTAATACAGGACTATATCAACTTCGGCAACAAACACAATGTGCCGCTGTATTGTGGCGAAACCGGAGAAAATGATGATGCCTGGGTGGAAGCCTTTAGGAAAACGATGGACTCCTGTAAAATCGGCTGGCATTTTTGGCCTTATAAAAAATTAGATAATACAGCCGGCATTGTTACTTTCAACAGGCCGGCTGGTTACGATTCTGTCATTGCATATGCCAATACACCCAAGAAGAATTTTGAAGATATAAGGAAGAACCAGCCGTCAAACAAGGATGAAATAAAAAAAGCGCTGGAAGGCTTTTTAGAAAATTGCCGGTTTAAGAATTGTATCCAGAATGCAGGTTATATAAAAGCGTTGGGTTTTAAACCAAAGGCATAATATTCATTTCAAAGTTTTTTATTTATGAGAATTCTTTTTATCAATTTATTTCTCTTAATAATCAGTTCCAGCTTTTCGCAACAGAAATTTGTGGAAGTCACCGTCAATGATTCGGTGTGGGCAAAACCAGATTGGTATATATACAGGGTAAACATTGTAAAAAGCGATTATAGCATGGACTCCACCTCGCCAGCAGTATCAATGGTGAGCCAATACAGCGAGCTGTTCCCTCAATCGAAGCTCAGCAACAGAGCGTTAAAAGACAGCCTGGAATTTATAATGATGCAAAAGGGTTTCTATGTACTGCCAGTCACAATAAAAGAAAAATTTGAATACAACAACCGGTTCGAAGATTTTAAACCTTACCATATTGATATAATGACAGGCTCAGCAGATTCCCTGAAATTATTGTTTGACCTGGTATCAAAACAGAATGACATTTCTGGAGTTTTGATAAAGGTTTTTTCAAAGGATGAATCCGGTTATACAAGAATATTGAATAAAAAACTCCTTGCATCAGCCCAAAACAAAGCTATTCAACTGGCATCATTCGGAAAACAAAAAATTGGTGCCATTATATCAATCACAGAAAAAAATGACCTGGCAAACGAAGACTGGACAATCTATCCTCCCCTTTCTGCCCTAAGGGATAGCCAGGTACCGGGATGGCATACATCAAATTTTGGCTATAGTTCCATTATTGCCGGAAATGAACAAACCTGCTATTATATTATTAGTAGCAGTTTGATAGTAAGATATAGTCTTGAATAAATCATTTTTGTTTTTATGAACCGTATCGACCGTGTAAGTGCTATCCTCATTCATCTGCAGACTAAAAAGATTGTAAAGGCCCAGGAAATTGCTGATCGCTTTTCAATTAGCCTGAGAACCGTATACAGGGATATAAAAGCTTTGGAAGAATCTGGTGTACCTGTGGGTGGAGAAGCAGGTGTTGGGTACCAGCTCATGGAGGGCTACCGCCTGCCCCCGGTAATGTTTACAAAGGAAGAAGCCATTGCATTTTTAACGGCAGAAAAAATGGTGGAGAAACTGACAGATGCTTCGTCTAAAAAACACTACAAAGAAGCCATGCTTAAAATAAAAGCGGTACTTCGGTATTCAGAAAAAGACTTGCTGGAAGAAATGGAAGAACATATTGAAGTGCTGGAAAATCCTTACCTGCCATCAAAACAAAATAACCCGGGGCATCTGCAAACCATTTTAAAGGGCATTGCACAAAAAGAAATACTCGACATCGGCTATTTTGCCAATCATAGCCAGCAATACAGCAACAGGAATATTGAACCGGTGGGCATTTTCTTTCTCACGGGTCACTGGTATGTGATCGGGTATTGTCACATGCGCAAAGATTACCGTCATTTTAGAACGGACCGCATCAGTTATATCAATCAAACGGCCACTTTCTTTATGCAACAGCATCCTTCCTTAAAAACATTCCTGGCCAAAATGACGGAAGAAAGAGAAATGCATACAGTAGTGATAAGCGTACAAAAAGATGTTATAAAGTATTTTGGTGAACAGAAATATTACAATGGTTTTGTTTCAGAAAGAGAAGTTAACGGACAAATGGAAATGACCTTTCTTACATCATCGTTGATGGGTTTTGTAAAATTCTATCTAATGTTTGCAGAGTATGCAGAGATCATCAGCCCACTCCTGTTAAAGGATATGCTGAAAAAGAATATTGCAGCTATTCAGAAAAAAATTGAAAAATAATACCCGTTGATCTATACCGACTTTACCGGGACAATTAAAAGAAATAAATAAATCTATTTCCTGCTGACATAGGGCTGTCACTACCCCGTTCTTTCTTTGTGTCATAATCAAAAACAAATATTATGACACGTTCCGCATTTTTCCACGATCAACTGAAAGAAGAAGCCATTGCCACCCGTAAAATGCTGGCTGCAGTTCCCAATGACAAATTTGACTGGAAGCCACATCCAAAAAGTATGAGCATCCGGCAGCTGGCAACCCATATTGCCGATTTGCCTGCATGGCCAGAATTTGCTGTAAACAACAACGGGCTTGACTTTGCTGCCATGGAGTATACTCCAAAAGAAGCAAATGACAGCGCAGAACTGGTGAAAGTATTTGATGATAACCTGAAAACCGGACTCGATGTATTACAAAATACAAAAGAAGAAACCCTTGATGAATTATGGACATTACGGGAGGGAGAAAAAATTTACAGTGAAGAACCTAAGGCAGATGTTATCCGGATGGCCATTTCACAGATCATTCATCACAGGGCTCAGTTGGGTGTTTTTCTTCGCCTGCTGGATGTGCCGGTACCTGGCAGTTATGGTCCAAGTGCTGATGAAAGTTTTTAATGCTTTTTAATAGATGCCGGGAGAGTAAGTGCCCGGCATCTTTTATTTTCTAATTAATCAGCATCGCCCAATAAGACCGGTAATTTTTTTATAAGCGGGAAATTCCGGGTTATTGAATGGACTATCTTTAAAACATTAAAGTATGGCCTCCATTCATTGTTTACCGGTAAGAATATGCTGCCTGCTGCTATTTTTAGCCGGCAGCGGAAACAGTATGGGAGTACACTCGAAAGTCAATTCACCTGATCCAGGAATTTTATGCAATAATAAACTGCCATTTGAAAAAGATCCCGTTGTTAAAACTGATTCAGCTAACTGTATCATCCCTTTTAGCCGTGCCGGCAATCTCATTATTATCAGGGCAAAAGTTGACACGGTTGAAGGAAATTTTATTTTGGATACAGGCGCACCGGGACTGGTGCTCAACATCCCCTATTTTCGTAATTACACAACAATTGAACAGCCTGAAGAGATACAGGGTGGACTTACAGGCCGGGTGGAAGATGCAGGAAGAGTACATATAGATTCGCTTGGTTTTGGACCTGTGCATTATTACAAAGCAGAAGCCGACCGGATCAACCTTGGTCATATTGAAAACCGCAAGGGTATTAAAATACACGGATTGCTGGGCATGCAATTGTTCAAACATTTTGAAATGATCATTGATTATGAAAACAACCTGATCTACCTGCACCATCTGTCAAAAAAAGAAGATAAGAATTACCGGCACCCATTGTTGCAGGATACTGCTGCTTATGTTGAAACGCCCATTAATTTTATAGAAAACAAATTGATTACCTATGTTTATTCTGCGGGTAAAAAATTAAGCTTTGTTGTAGACAGCGGGGCTGAAAGTAATTTGATCGACAGCCGCCTGCCAGATAAAATAATGGACAATGTAATTGTGAATAAGAGGGTTTTTCTAAGCGGTACTGGCAGCGCAAAAGTGGAAGCATTAAGCGGCAGTATCAACACGCTTAAAATTGGCAACTGTGAGGTAGCTAACCTCCCCGTTATAGTGACCAATCTTGAAAAACTTTGTTTTGCTTACAACCGCTGTCTTGATGGCATGCTGGGATTTGATTTTCTCAGCAGGCAAAAAATTGGGTTTAACTTTGTAAAACGTAAAATGTATATCTGGAAGTGAATTTTCAGTTGACGATAATAAAAAAATGCACTTTAATTGCCTTGATGCTATTGGTCATTCAGTTTTGTAATGCCCAGCAGCCGGTCAAGGTGTACAAGGTTAAAAATGGAAGCATGTACCTGATGCTTAGTAAAAATATCACTGCAGAACCTTTAGACAGTTTTATTACCAATTTTGGCCTGGAAGATATGAACCTGAAGAACACAGTTATGGCGGGAAGTTTTGATTCATTGGTAAAAGCAGGCTGGCATATTGAGATTGATAATGATGAATTGATTGCATTGAGTAAAAAGATGGGCAGCATTGATAATATCAGTGACCCTTCTGTGAGTATCAATTTAAACAGCCATGCCGATATCCAGCCTTTTGCAGGCAGTGCTGCAAAATTTGGAGTAAACAGGTTTAAGAATAAAAATTTATTTGCCATTAATGATTCAATTGTTACTTTTTATTTGCGTAACCATCTTAATGCAAAAAGAGTAATTCTTTGTGGCAGTTTCAATAACTGGAATGAAACTGACCTTAAAATGAAACCTGTGGCCGATGGCTGGGAGGCTGATGTAAAACTGGCCGCCGGCAAACATTGGTATAAATTTATTATTGACGGCGAATGGAGTATTGATAAGGATAACAAAATAGTGGAAAATGACGGAAAGGGTAATGAGAATTCAGTTTATTTTAAACCGAATTATATATTCCGGTCAAAGGCCTTTGAAAAGAGTAAAAACTTGTTTGTGGCGGGAAGTTTTAATAACTGGAATGAAAAAGAAATTCCGCTTGCAAAAACCGGCAGTGGCTGGGTTGCTGCTGTGTACCTGGCAGATGGCACCCATACTTATCGCTTTATTGCCGACGGCAGATGGAGTGAAGATCCTGAAAATACAGTTCGTTATCCAAATGAATTTGGGGAATACAATTCAGTGATACACCTGGGTTATAAGCATTTATTTAAACTGGAAGGTTTCGCAAACGCAGGTGCTATCACCATACTGGGATCATTCAACAACTGGCGTGATTATGAATTAAGGATGAAAAAAGTGGATGGTGGCTGGGAACTTCCTTATGCGCTCGGCCCAGGTAACTATGCATTCGGATTTAAAGTGGATGGTAAATGGGTTACTGCCAGTTCCGGACTCCTGGCAGACCATGCAGGTAAAGCGCATTACTACAGCCTCGTTATTCAGCCCAACCACAGCTTTTGTTTAAATGGTTTTGATAACGCAAAAGAAGTTTTTATAACAGGAGATTTCAACAACTGGTCACCCGATATCTACCGGCTTAAAAGAACTGGTAATCACTGGTCCATTGATTTAAATATTGACAAAGGCAAACACCTGTATAAGTTTGTGGTGGACGGGAAATGGATACTTGATCCAGGCAATACCTTGTGGGAACAAAATGAATTTGGCACTGGCAATTCTGTGTTGTGGATCGGTCAGTAAAAAGTATTCACGCATAAAAAAACCTCCTGAAGAATCAGGAGGTTTTTTTCTTTAACCCTTAAAACAACCAACATGAATGATGTTGATAGGGTAAAGGTAATAATATTTTTAAAGAATAAAAGAAAATTGTATACGAGTGCAATAATTGAGCGATTTTGATTAGAGTTGCCGACAGTTTTACGTATAAATACGGTCAATCATCCCTAATAAGCTCAGGCGGCATCTAAATAAGCATAAGGCTTACACCCGGTATTGTCCGGATGATATTATCTGGCCCCATCACTTTTACTTCATCAAAAATTACAATGGATCCAGGTGCACATTTCTCCATTTGTGGCCTGATGTTTTTAAGACTGTTACCCGTAATATTACTTTTGATAACATGCTGAAAATTGGTGCCAGAGAAATATACGACAGCACTCACCACTTTGTACTGTATATCAAATTCAAAGTCTTTTAATTCTGCCCGGCAATATTCCTGTGCTTTAAAAACCGCAGAACGTATTTTTGTACTGCCCTCCTTTTCCGGTGCCTGGATATTTAATCCTTCGTCGTGGTTCTTTGGGAGTGAATAAGCATTTGAAGAAGGCTTGTTTTGTACGATTGGGGTACCAGGTGGCAAAATGCCCGTAAAAAGCAGTGGAAAGAAAATCAATTGCTTCATGTGTTTAAGTTTTAATGGTAAATAAAAAAATCATCTTAAAACTAAACCTTAAAAAGTAAAGGGAATGTTACAATTGATTTGACTTGATGAAAAATTAAAAATCATCTTTTCACTTTATAAAGATGTATTGATTGTGCTACCAGCTTCCATTGCCCATTTATTTTTTCCAGCATCCTGAATTCAGCCGAATAGGTTTTATTGCCTTCTGCAGCCGTTGACTCTTCATCATGACTTACCCATGCGGTATTGCCAGTGATATTTATTTTATAATTGCTGTTGGTTGCGAAGCCGCCTTTTCCAAAACTATTCGAAGACGGGTTCAGCATTTGTGCAGGAGGAACGTCAATCACTGTGCTGTCGCCTATCGAAACCAGTATCCGGCTGTATGGCTGAATATGCCAGCATTCAGCATGCGCTTTTACATCGCCGCTTCGCCAGGTAGCAGATTCTTTTTCTAGCAATAACTTTATCGCGGCTTCTTCATTCGACTGTGAAAAGCACTGTAACGAAAAGACAGAAATCAAAAGCAATAGAATGGTTCGCATGTATTTGTTTTTTTAGCAAAATAAGCCATAATTGCGGTGATCTTTGTTTCCATTAATATAAGAGAAAAATGGAGTGTTGACATAAAGGAAATTAAATGCCGCCATTTGGTTTTACTGGCTAACTATGCTTCCGGATCTTCCCCACCACCATCCTTTCTTTGTTTACTATAATCCCTGACCTATCAATAAAAAGCCGTTCTGTTGTACTATCAATCACATACGGAAATTCGTTGCTGTCATGTTCTTTTAGTTGTCCCAAATGGAACATCCTGCTTTCTGCTATGGCCACCAGGCTTCCATCTGCCATAAGGTAATATTGCCCGGTGCTGTCATCGTCAAATGATACCTGTGCGATGATATGCTCCTTTTTAACAAAAATGCCAGGTTCTTTTAAGTTAGTAATGCCAGAATCCTCCACAGTGGAAAGAACATTCACTGGTTTGATAATTCCTGAACTGTCATTTTCATTTGCTTCAATATCTGCTGCCAGCTGGTCGCTGGCATGGTTCCATCCCTGTTCAATAGCAATCAGCCGGGCTGTACGGCCGGGATGTGTTGCAGTTCCGTTTACATCCGCTGCCAGTTTCATCGCTGTTTCGGCTTCTTCTAAACTTGCACCAAGGCGCTGCATGATATAGCCGCTGAATTCATCAGCTTCCAGTTCCCTGCCAGGTTCACTTCCTCCGGCCAATGTGTGCCCATTGAGATGATGGCCAATCTCATGAGCCAGTACACTTACAGATGCCCAGTCATTACCTGTTGCATCATTTAATGCAGCAATAAAAACAGGATTGTATAGCAGGTATCGTTTACCGTTAAATACCACTGCAGCTGCGTTAGCTATTTTTGCAGCCTTTACTTCAAAATCCCCTTTCAATCCCATTACATTCAGAATATCGGCTACGATACCCTGGGCATCGCTGGTAGTTATCCCCTTTGCAGTAACCTGCATACTAATGTTAGAAAATTGTTGAGTGCAAATATTTTGTGCCTGCAGCGGTGAAGTAAAAAAATAGAAACTTACCAATACAGGAAGGCGTAACTGTTTCATAATGGAGTATTAGGCATTAAATTTCTGCCTGGCACACTGATTTAAAAAGTTAAAGTGAGTGTGATAGCAATTTTTAACAACAGGCTGTGTTGAACTTCGGAAGACAATGTTCTTCGCAACAAGCCCCTGCAAATGCCGCAATCAGCCATTTTTTACTTTTTCACCAAATAGTATCTTTATCAAATAATACACTTCACATGCCTGTAACAAAAAGCAAAACAAATCAACCCAATACTGTAAGCGGGAAAGAGCTTGTTGATGGTTATATCGCCGGCTTCCCGTTAAATATGAGGGAATTACTGGAAAAAATGAGAACGACCATCAGCAAAGCCGCACCCGGTGCTGAAGAAACATTGGGATATGGTATACCTACATTTAAATTAAATGGCAACCTTGTTCATTTTGCAGGATATAAAAATCATGTTGGATTTTATCCTGCTCCTTCAGCGATCAAAGCATTTGAAAAAGAATTGAATGTTTATGAAAGAGCCAAGGGTTCGGTGCAATTTCCAATTGACAAACCTTTGCCACTTGCTTTGGTAAAAAAAATGGTGAATTTCAGGGTAAAAGAAAATCTTGAAAAGAAAAAGAAATAACAGTATGCCTGTAGAAAAAAGATGTTCAAAAGGGCACGTGTTTTACAAAAGCAGCAACTGCCCGGTTTGCCCGGTTTGCGAAAAAGAGAACAAAGCAACTTCAGGGTTTCTTTCTTTGCTGGGTGCGCCAGCAAGACGGGCGTTGAAGAATGCAGGGATAACCACATTACAAAAACTATCCTCTTTTTCTGAGAAAGAAATCGTACAGTTACATGGAATCGGTAAAACTTCTTTACCTGTTTTAGAAAAAGCTTTAGCTGAAAAAGGTCTCCATTTAAAGCGATGATTTTTTAATGAGCTTCCAGTATTTCCATTACAATTTTTTCCTCTTTATTCAGGCCATCCACCCCTCCTTTTAACCGGTCTAACTGCGTCAGCCATTAATTTTTTAATTTTCTTTTTAGGAATGATCACTTCTGCATCTGCAGCTGCCTGTTCGTTAGTTGTCATTTTACAGTTTTTATGATGCCGGCCTGTAATGTTTTCCAGATCAGGTTAAAGAAAGAACGGTGGGGATCATGCTGCTGTGTTACTGCAACTTCTTTCGGCTGGCCTCCTTTTTTACCGGGGTTTGATTTGTTGACAATTAGCTTGTTTGCAATAAAACTAAACAACCCTCTTTTCTTTAACTCTCCTTCATCGTTTTTTAGAATATCAAATTCCAGATCATGGTAAGCAAACTTCACATTACCAGTGGCACTTTTATTGGAACCTTTTATTTGCATTTTCAGCTGATCTACCGTTACACTTTTTATTTTGATCAATGCCAGCCCTTCCGTTATTTTATTCAATGCAGCCCCTTCCATATTCCCTAAAGTGGCATCTACAGAAAAATTTCCGGCATTGGCATTGGCCAGGTCAAACCGGAAAACTGCATCCAGTTTGCCTTCATTTAAGAAATCCGCAGAAGCAGTGATGACGGTGAAAGGGTTTTGTGCGATTTCCTCTTTAAGATTTGTGACGTTACTTATTTCACCATTCACATTAGAAAAACTAACAACGCCTGTATGCATTGACTTTGGATTAAATTCCTCATACGAAACCATCGTGTTTCGCAACAATATTTTTTTTATTGACACGGGTATTGCAGCATTCATAAGAAGCTGGTGAGGAAAATTATTTGACTTGGGAGGGCCGGATGGGAGGCTTCTGTCATGATATATATTGATGGTTGTACCCTCTGCTGTTAATTCATCTCCGTACAAACCTTCATCTGCCAGCAAACTGAACCAGTTGAGGTTTTTAACGGTGCCTTTTTTTATTTTTATATCATACCTGTCCTGCTGGAATTTTATTAGGTTGCTAAATTCTTCTTTACTGCCTTCAGGTTTAAGGGTAAGATCATAAAACTGCATGGTTCCATCCTGTGGACGTAAGGCGATAGAGTCAATATTAAAATGATAACGTTTTTCCTGCGTTACCTGTTTAAAGCCTTTTACATAGATCACGGCATCCCTGGCAAATAAAAACCTTGTAGAGTCGTCTGTGGTTGTTGAATCAATTTTGATATCTGTAAAAGATGCAGAAACATTTTTTAATGAAGAAACTGTTTTATTCTTATCCAGGTTCACCAGGGTGAGTTGTATATTGTTAAGCAGTAAATTCCCAATACTATACGACTGGTGATGTGCTGACAGCTTTTCATACAGGTTAGCTGTGTCGTTTAAATTTACTTTCCGGGTTTTATGAATAATCTTTATTTGAGGAGAATCAAGCGTAAGCTTTGCGAGGTCAATATCTTTTCCATTCAGTAATTCTATTGCCGACAATCCCTGCAGGTTGATTTCCTGCAGCACTATTTCATAAGTATCATTTCCAAGAAGATTGCGCTTTTCCAGCTCCAGCATTCGTACAGAATCAACCGACAATAGAACATTCTTTGCCCGCACGGATGCTGCAGTAATGTCAATTTCAATATGCTCCATGTCAAGCTTATACAATCCGTTAGACGCATCCTTTACCAATTGTGCCAATTTTGCTTTGATCTGTGGCTCAAAATCTTTGGTCTTTCTTACACTAAGATACAGGTATGCTCCAACGCTTATGGCCAACACAACGACGATTATTATTATTACTATTTTTTTCATATGCGTTAAAAAACTCCTTTTAGTATCAAAATTTTATGCCAGCAACTTACAGGGATGAAAGCTGGTAAAAATTAAAAAATGGAGTAACAGCGTGGAAAAGTTTTCCCAGGTTGATGATAAAAAAAGGCCATCCTGCCGAAGCAGGATGGCTAAACATTAAAACGGCCCCTGTGGATTACAAGAGACTAACAATATTATATCATAAAAGCAAAAGCAGTGGAATCACTTAGTTAAAGGCATTACGTGAGTTGTGAAGCCACCCGGCTTTCGGGCGCTTTAATAAAATCACGTGGATATTTTTTGATATAACGCCAAAGGATACCCAGGAATTCAGGATACTCACGGAGATGGATACCGCGGCTCTTTACAGCTACATAAAATGCCAGTCCAAAACTCACAGCAAAATTCAGGAAGCCAATACTGAAAACTCCAAACAGTGTGTAAACAAGTTCTTTGGAAGATATATTGTGATCCATACCAAAAAAGCCGATAGATGCATTGGCAGCAGAAATAGTAATGTGCCGTATGTCAAATGGCAAACCGAATATCTTGCCAAAGAAACCTGCCATACCTAAAAAGAAACCCAGTGCGATATTTCCAATCAATGCCCCCATATTATTCTCTATGTATTGTATGATTTTATAGCGGCGTTTTTCACTAAAACCATATTTGAAGGCAGTGGAGCTCCGTAGACGTTCGGCAATTTTGCTGTAGACCAAATAATTTTCTACATAGCCGGCTATGAGTCCGCTGGCAAATAAAAAGAAACCTGTAAAACATGCATACAGTAATGCAAGGCTGTGAAATGGTTGTTGATCGGTAAGTAATTTATGTGCAGCGGCCATCTGTGCAGGAGAATCACCTCCTACTACTTTTACACCTGTTGCCTCAAAAAAAAGGAATGCCAATAAGTAGGCCAGGGGAAACACAACAAGCAGATTTCCTGTGAAAGAAGCCAGCTGTGTACGGCTCACTTTACCAATAGTAATGGCCAGGTTACGCAGGTCAGGCTTCAGGCCAATTTTTTGCGCATCAAAAGAACTGGCAACATTATTTGCGGTGTAGGCAGGCTGTTTGGTAGCCAGTGTTGAATTGGTATCCTGTATTAAGATAAAGCCCAGTGAATAATTTACACTGTACAGAAAGCCCTGCCAAAAAGGAGGTAAAACCATCTTGCCCAGCAGGTTTTTGATAATGCCAATAAAAGATATAATAACACCACCGCCTACAGCACTTTTAAACATTCGCCAGAACTCTTTACGGGTGGTCGTAATAAATTTCTCTCCTGTCCTTCCCCCATGTTCTGCAATTTGATAGGCAAGATAACCGGTGTTTTCACTCACAAATTCTTTGATAGAATTTTTAGTATTTTCGTTATGCACCACGGTCTTGAAATACAATACAAATCCTTGTGTATCCACCAAATTGTCAGCATCCAGTACATCCAGGATGATAAACATCCGCTGAACCTGCTGCTGCAAACGGGTAAGGATAAACGCTTGCGCCAGGCTGGTACCATAGGCATTGCGCTGGTCTCTTATCCATTGAATACTTTGGCGGCAATTATGCAAAGCTTCGTTGATATTGGCCAGCAGGATGCGCTGGTCTTTGTTAATACCTGGCCCTGTTTGGGTATTAAAAATGTATTCATTGATAAGCCGGTTCTGTTCTAAAAAAGGATATACCGCATCCTGGAAATTGTCGTAGCGGTGGGTCATCTCTTTTTCCAGGCCCAGGGTTGTAACCCTGTAACTGAGTATTTGCAGTGCCTGCTGCAGCTGTTTTATTAAGGCAGGTTCGGTAAGGTTTACCTGTATTCCCAGCATATCGAAAAACTGTTTCCACAGATTTTCGTCTATACCCTCCACCCAGATATGATCTGAACGCTTGTAAAATATCTTATTGATCACAAACAGGAAATTACCCGGGGTCTGTAATTCGGGTAATAGTTTGTGTTTTATTTTTTTACCCAGTTCCTGTACAAAGCCACGTCCACTCACAATTCCGCTTTCGGTAAGTGCCGGCACGATATTGGTTTTTAAGAATTGCGTGAGTAAGGCTTTACGCAGCGAAAACAGGGAAGTTCGGTCCTGGCTTACCTGGAACAACAGCGCCTGGAATTGTAATTCGGCCTGTTGAATATCATTGGGATCTTTTGGCCTGATCTTTCCAATGAGTTCTGCTAGAAATTCAAGGCTGCGGTTGGGTGCATGCAAAGGAAGTACAAGCGCCTGTTGTGATGCAGGTTTATTTGCTTCCAGCTTTTTTTTACGTAATAACCGCAGCATTAAAAATGATTTAAAATTTCGGGTAAAGTGCACTAAAAAGACAATAATAATGCCTGAAATGTTGCATAGGAACAGTCATTTAAAGCTTATTAAAAGAATAACATTAAAAACTATTTCTATACCTCAACCGTACATAGAAAAAATCCGTACACTTAGTGAACAACCTGCTGAAAAAACAGTTACTTACCATTACATTTGCCCAAGTATTATGTCAACATCTACCACTACGAAAGAAAAATCCGAAACCAGTGTGCTTACACTGCAGGATGAATATTGCAGGCTCATCATCTGGAATGATGAAGTAAACACATTTGATTGGGTAATACAGGCGCTCATGGAAGTTTGCGGGCATTCCCAGGAGCAGGCAGAACAGTGTGCTATCATCATTGACAGCAAAGGAAAATATGCTGTAAAAGAGGGTGACTATGATACCTTGAAGCCAATGTGTGATGCTATAACAGAAAGAGGCATCAATGCCACCATTGAAGTAACAGCTTATTGATTAGGTTGTGATTTCTATCCCGCTCTCGAATTAATTTTAATCATGCATGCACATTTTAGGAAAGGAAATAGAATTTCCACCGGTTGAAACTGCGGGGGAAGAAGGTATTATTGCTTTGGGTGGCGATCTTGCTGCTGAACGGCTTTTACTCGCCTATAGAAGTGGCATATTTCCCTGGTATAATGAAGAAGAACCAATCATTTGGTGGAGTCCCGATCCCAGGTTTGTACTGTTTCCCGGCGATTTAAAGATCAGCAAGAGTATGCAGTCTGTCTTACGCAATGGCAGCTTCCGGTTCACGATCAACCGGGCATTTATACAAGTGATTCAACATTGTAAAACCATTTACCGGAAAGACCAGGAAGGCACCTGGATAACGCCTGCTGTGCAGCAAGCATATATTAACCTGCATCTACAGGGCTTTGCACACAGTGCTGAAGCTTGGGTAAATGGTGAACTGGTGGGTGGTTTGTATGGAATAAGGATGGGGAATGTTTTCTTTGGTGAAAGCATGTTCAGCAGAAAAAGTAATGCCAGTAAGTTTGCATTTATCAACTATGTGCAGCAATTAAAAAAAGAGGGAGTGGTATTGATAGATTGCCAGGTACACACAGAACATTTAGAAAGTTTGGGTGCCGGTATGATCAGGCGGCAACAATTTGTTGAATTACTAAATCAGCATATCCCATAATTACTCCAGTTCTTTCAACAACTTTTTAGCAGTTGTTTTGGAAGCTTCATCATCCTCTGTGGTATTTGGCAACTGAAGCATTGTATTAATAGCGGCTTTTGCTTTTGCCTTTTCACCATTTTTTTTGTATGCCTTCGCCAGCTCGAGATAATTGATCACAAAATTGGGCGAAAGCGTTTTTGCTTTTTCAAATGCAGCTACAGCCTCCTTAAAAGATGATTTGGGCATGCCGCCAAACAGCACTTTCACGGCAGCTTTTTCAACAAAACTCAGGTTGCTCAGTTCATACTGCCACCTTCCCAACACATGCCAGGCCTTTGCATTCAGCGGATCATTTTTAATAGCGAGATCAGCATATTTTTTAATTTCTTTTGCTGCCTTCACTTTTTCCTTTCCACTTTTTTCTAGCGACACCCTGCCCAGTGCGATGGCCATCATACAATTAGCGGCAGAATTCTGCGGTTCTATTTTCAAGGCTATGGAAGCAAAAGTTTGTGCTGCCTGGTAATAATCAAGACGGGCTTTTTGTGAAGTTTCCCTGTTGCCGATCCGGCTGCATAATTCACTGCATTTATTAAGTGCCTGCAAATTGGCTGGGTTTATCCGGACTGCCTGCTGAAATTTTTCAAGTGCTCCCTTTTCATTGAGTGCTCTTTCCAATCTATCCGCTTCCTGCAGTACTGTATTGATGTCCTGTGCGTATATAACCGCATAAGAGAAAAAAAGGAAAATTGAAATGAAAAGTCTCCGCATGTTAAAAATCTTTTTTATAAGAAACACCAACGACGCCATTAAAGAATTTAATTGGCGCTGACAGCTTCTTTATACTGATACTCACAGACTTAATCCTGTTATCGTAATCATGTATTTTCTCTACCAGGTCATGTACCAGGGTTTCTAAAAGGGCAGTGGGTTGCTTCATCCTTTCGTCAATAATAGCATAAACATGAGCGTAGTCTACGGTTTGCTCCAGCTTTGTAATGGTGCCTGGTATATCCGCTATTACATCCACATCCATTTCAAAATTATTGCCCGCTTTTCTTTCTTCTTCGTACAAACCATGGTAAGCGAAGAATTTGAGGTGATGGAGGTGGATGGTGAACATGGAGTAGTTTATTGGTTTAATGGTTTCGGGTTCCGGGTTTATCAGTTACGGTTAAGGGATATATCGGTTCAATAAAATATTTCGACTAACCCGCAATCTGGCAACCCGCTAACCTGCAACTTTTTTAATGAAGCCCTTTTTCACTCAAATAGCGCTCTGCATCCAGTGCTGCCATGCAACCGCTGCCTGCCGCTGTTACTGCCTGCCTGTAAATTTTATCTTGCACATCTCCGGAAGCAAAAACGCCTTCGATATTTGTTTTACAACTACCGGGGATGGTTTTTATATAACCCGATTCATCCATATCGAGCCAGCCTTTAAAAATATCACTGTTGGGCTGGTGACCAATGGCTACAAAAAAAGCGCTGACCTGCAAATCCTTTTTTTCACCCGTTTGGTTATTTTTAATTCTAACAGCTTCCACTTTTTTATCACCGATCACTTCATCCGTTTCTGAATGCCAGTGTACCGTAATGTTTTTTGTATCGAGCACCCGTTGTTGCATTATTTTACTTGCCCTCATCTCCCCTTTCCTCACGATCATTTGTACATGTGAACATATTTTAGATAAATACAAAGCCTCTTCAGCAGCTGTATCGCCAGCACCCACGATTGCCACGTCTTTTCCTTTAAAAAAGAACCCATCGCACACGGCACAGGCGCTAACACCATATCCATTCAGCCTTTGCTCACTTTCCAGTCCCAGCCATTTGGCCGAAGCTCCTGTTGAAATGATCACCGCATTCGCTTCTATCCATTTGTCCTCGTCTACCTGTACTTTGTAAGGTTGAGAAGAAAAATCAACTTTGGTTGCCAGGCCATAACGGATATCCGTACCCATACGTTTTGCCTGGTTTTCAAAATTCACCATCATATCAGGACCTTGTATGCCGTCTGGATAACCTGGATAATTTTCCACTTCGGTGGTAATCGTTAGCTGGCCACCGGGTTGAATTCCCTGGTACAAAACAGGATTTAGTCCCGCCCTGCTGGCATATATGGCTGCAGTATAACCGGCTGGCCCGGAACCAATGATCAAACAATTTACTTTTTCTGTTGCGCTGTTACTCATGATACTAATTCTAAAATTGATTGCGAAATTAAATGAATATTGCCATTGGCACCTGCCAATATATTGACATAAGCATTAAAGTTGTGTAAAACTGCAAAGGAAAGTGTGCTACTCAGGTACTATAACTGTTCTGTAGAAAGCTCCATAGCCATAAAAAGCACCCAATGCGCCGTTGCTGATGTTACCAAGTATCTTTCCTGGTGCGGCAAAAGGGTTTCCGATACTCTGGCTGTTAAATTCCCAGGTATTCCAGAAATTATATGCAGGGCGGTCGATATTGCAAAGCTTCATTGTGATGGTATCTCCCCTGTTGAAGAAATTGTCATCGATAGATCCTGGAAAATTCCTGTCTACGCCGGGCTGAACTTCAAGTTCGTACGTAGTGCCATCAATTACCTGGTCATCAAAAACAGAATTAAGACCGGGATAAAACGGCTCCTCGTTTCTTTTTGTAAAATAGCGGACATAGTTGCCAAGTCCGGGTGGATCAGTTGCCTTTACCATTAGTATCACACGGGTAGTGTCTTCCTGGAAAGGTGCTTTTTTCCACCATAATGAATCAGGTTTTTTTGCCAGCGCAGGTATGGTAGTTGTGGCATTGTATTCTTTTCCATCCGCAACGATCCTTAGCGTGTAGGTTGTATTTAGCTGACCTGTAAATGCCGTTGCCAGGTCTGCCGAATCGATGCTGTATGTATAAAGCGTTACGCCTGAAGTAGGAATGGGCACTGCGTATTCTTTCAGCTTATGAGTAACCACGCCATTTGACATATACACATCAGCATCGTGAACAAAAAGGTTATTCAGCAAAACGGTGTCGATATTATCAAAATAATTAAGGCTGTTGCTTAAGATCACATTAGGAGGAAGATCATTTTCAATGTTTGCATCCACAACCAACACAGGTTCCACCTGTTTCAAATCAAAATTGATCGTCTTTTCACAGCCGGATAGGAGCAACAGTAAGAAAACAGGAACGAATAATTTATTCATAGAGCAAAATTACTTGTATTAAACAAAACTATTGCGGAATGGTTGGGTTTTGTCAATAGGCAATTGTCAATAGGCAATGGGCAATTGTCAATAAGCAAGGTATCAAGGAGGCAAAAAGGCAAGGCGACGAATCTGCAAACTGCCAGCATGGAAAAAATCATAATAATCTTGGCAATCATACCCAATCTGCGATAAACAAATCCCCGGTAACTTCACAGTCCCGGGGATAGATTTATTAATAACCCACTCAAAAAAACTTATCCTAGATATGCTTTCAAAGCACCACTATACCGGGCCTTTTGCAAACGCTTGATAGCCCTTTCCTTGATCTGGCGGATACGCTCTTTCGTTAGATCGTATTTCTGTCCTATTTGTTCAATGGTAACACCGTTCTCACCATCCAGTCCAAAATAAGCATTTACAATTTCTGCTTCTCTTGGGCTTAAAGATTTTAGTACCCGGCGTATTTCATTTCTTAAAGAATCATGCATCACATCTTCATCTGTTTCGGCCGAACCTTTCAGCAGATCACCCATTGCTACATCTTCTGCTTCATGCACGGGTGCATCCAAAGAAGAGTGACGGGTATTACTCTGGAAAATATTGTTGATCTCCGTCTCACTCATTTCCAGCAATTCAGCCAGTTCTTCTGTTGAAGGCTCTCTTTCGTGTTCCTGCTCAAAAGCCATATAGGCTTTGTTGGCTTTGTTGTAAGTACCAATTTTATTTTGTGGCAAACGCACCAGCCTTCCTTGTTCGGCCAAAGCCTGCAGGATTGACTGACGGATCCACCATACCGCATATGAAATGAATTTAAAACCTTTTGTCTCATCAAAACGCTGGGCAGCTTTTATCAAACCGAGATTACCTTCATTGATCAGATCACTTAAGGAAAGACCCTGGTGCTGGTATTGTTTGGCAACAGAAACCACGAAACGAAGGTTTGCCTGAACCAATTTGTCAAGTGCCCGTTGATCGTTCATTTTGATCTTCTGAGCCAAAATGGTTTCTTCTTCGGGGGTGATCATAGAAATTTTAGAGATTTCCTGCAGGTATTTTTCTACTGCCTGGCTATCCCTGTTAGTAATCTGGGTTGCGATCTTAAGTTGCCTCATTTGCTATGTTTAAGTTGAGAATGGTGCTTTTATTGTAATTAAGACACTTGTTGGACAATATTTGTTGCAAAACCTACTAAATACCGGTTCAAAAATGCCTGCAAAGATACGTTACGGATTTTATTTTTCATAGCGTAAACGAAAAAAGCAAGTAAATATTAAGTAAAAAAGCAGAATATATTTTTCTCAAACGATTGCAAAACAGGTATTTAAATTTTAAAATGACAATAACACTGTCCTTATTTTTGCCACATGATAATTGACCTCCGCTCTGATACCGTTACAAAACCGTCTGATGCCATGCTGGAAGCAATGCTCAAGGCCCCGGTGGGTGATGATGTGTTTTCTGAAGACCCAACCATCAATCAACTTGAATCCATGGCAGCGAACATGTTTGGAATGGAAGCCGCTTTGTTTTGTCCCAGTGGCACCATGACAAACCAAATAGCCATCAAATGTCATACCCAACCAGGCGATGAAGTGATATGTGACGAACTCAGTCATATCTACCAGTATGAAGGTGGGGGTATTGCATTCAACAGCGGTTGTTCTGTGAAATTGCTGAAAGGCAATAAAGGCCGTATCACAGCAGCCCAGGTGCTGGAAGGTATTAATCCAGATCATGATTACAAAGCTGTCAGCAGCCTGGTTTCGGTAGAAAACACAACCAACCGGGGTGGCGGTGCTTGTTACAATTGTATTGATTTGCAAGATATTAAAGAAGTTTGCCTGAAATATAATTTGAAATTGCATTTGGATGGAGCCAGGTTGTTTAATGCCCTCATTGCAAAGCAGGAAACAACCAAAGAGTACGGAAACATATTCGATAGTATTTCCATTTGTTTGAGCAAAGGATTAGGTACACCCGTGGGCAGTCTTTTGTTGGGTACAGCTGCCTTTATAAAGAAAGGCCGGCGAGTCCGTAAAGTATTTGGAGGTGGTATGCGGCAGGCTGGGTACCTGGCTGCTGCAGGCATTTTTGCCCTGGAAAATAATATTCACCGGCTGGCGGCAGATCACCTGCATGCCAAACAAATTGGTGAAGCCTTGAGCAAAAAAGACTTTGTAACCAACCTGGTAGAGCCAGAAACCAATATACTGGTCTTTGAAGTTTTGCAACCATACACACCCGTTAGTTTTGTGGAGTTCATGGCCAGGAATGAGGTGCTGGCATTTGCTATTTCGCCAACACAGGTGAGACTGGTTACCCACCTGGATATCACACCTGCAATGGTTACAAGGTTATTATCTGTCATTGAAAAGATGTAGTGTCTGATATTTTACAGATATTTAAGGCATCATATAATAAACCGCAAATGAGCAAAAGGGTCTGTGTAATAATACCTGCCTATAACGAAGAAGGAAATATCAAGGCAATTGCTGCTGCCGTGGATGATGTGTTTAAATCAATGTCCTGTAATTATTATATCCTTTTTGTAGATGACGGCAGCACGGACTCGACCTTGCAGGTAATGGAAGAATTAGGCCGGGAGAATAAAGAGGTGAAATATCTTTCCTTTTCAAAAAATAACGGCCACCAGGCAGCGCTTAAAGCGGGTATAGATTACAGTGATGCAGACGCTGCCATTACTATGGATGCCGATATGCAGCACCCGCCTGCAATGATAGCAACACTTGTTAAAAAATGGGAAGAAGGATTTGATGTTGTTTACACGATTCGAAAAGATCAAAACAATTTATCCATATTTAAGCGGTTCACTTCTGCCCTTTTTTATAAAATACTCGGTAAACTAAGTGATATAGAAGTGGAAAATGGAAGTGCCGACTTCAGGTTATTAGACAGGAAAGTGACCGATGAACTCCGGAAAATAAAAGAGCAGGATGTTTTTTTGAGAGGGCTTGTAAAGTGGATAGGATTTAAACAGGCATCCATTACTTATGAACCGGCAGAACGCCTGAGCGGAAAATCAAAATACTCTTACCGTAAAATGATGATGCTGGCTTTGCAGGGTATCACTTCTTTTAGTACAAAACCCCTGTATGCTGCTATTTATATTGGTTTTGTTTTTTCTTTACTATCGTTGCTGTATATACCTTTTGCAGTGTACAGTTATTTTACCAACCATACCGTATCAGGCTGGTCTTCGTTGATCGTGACGGTTACCTTTCTCGGAGGTTTGCAACTGATCATTTTGGGGATCATCGGTTTGTATTTGGGTAAATTATTTATGCAAAGCAAAGGGCGGCCGATGTATATCATTAACAAAACAAATCTCGAATAAAACTATACAGCCGTCATAACGGGAGTTTCTGTTTTAATTAATTGCCCATATAAATTCATCAGCACTTTTTCCGGAGTCATAGGTGCATCAAAAGCCGGCTTAACATCAGCATTAAAATGTTTAATGGCATTCCGCAATGCAAAGAAGGCCCCGATACCATACATTAACGGCGGCTCTCCAACAGCCTTAGAGCGAAAAATGGCCAGGCTGCTTTTTTCTGTTTTTAAAAAGTCAATATCAATTTCTTTTGGAGCAGCATAAATATCCGGCACTTTGTAGGTTGACAATGCATTGCTGCGGAGTTTACCTTCCTTATCATATACTATTTCTTCCATCGTCATCCAGCCAATACCCTGCACAAGGCCTCCTTCTATCTGTCCCCTGTCGATAAGGGCGTTCATACTGTGGCCGAAATCATGCACTAATTTTACTGCATCTATTTCATAAGTTCCCCGGATACAGTCAACCGTTACTTCGGTGATGGAAGTGCCATACACATGGTAGGCAAACGGATGTCCCTTCTCCTTTGTCTTATCAAAATGAATTTCTGGTGTGGCATAATGCCCATGCTCCGAAATGCTGACTCTTTTATTATGCGCTGTAAGCACCAGCTTATTCCAGTTCCAGTCAGTTTTTACACCGTTCACATACACAAATTCATCCTGTAAAGTGATATCTCCTTCCGCAACATTTAATTCAGCTGCAGCCACTTCTTTCAATCTCACCAAAATAGCAGCGCAGGCATTCAGGGTAGCTTTACCATTTAGATCTGCCGTTGCACTTGCAGCGGAGGGTGATGTATTGGCAATACGATACGTATTGGTACTATTAACTTTGACCCTGGAAGGATCGATAGAAAAAACATGTGCTGCCACCTGCAGCATTTTGGTGTTAATCCCCTGCCCCATTTCCACCGCCCCGGTACTCACCACAACACTGCCATCTGTATATACATGCACTAAGGCTCTTGCCTGGTTCATTAGAGTGTTGGTAAAAGAAATACCAAAACAAATTGGCATTATGGCAAGTCCTTTTTTATACAGCGTATTGGCTGCATTAAAATCCTGTACCTTATCCTGGATAGATTTCAGGTTGTATAGTTCATCCGCCCGGTTCCAGCACTCATGGGCTTCGCTTTCCACTTTTTGTCCATAAGGCAGTTCATCCCCGGAATGCAATAAATTTTTATGTTGTATTGTCCAGGCATCTATTCCTAATTCATCAGCTGCTTTTGCAATGGCGCTTTCTATGATAAACATTCCCTGCGGTCCGCCAAAACCGCGGAACGCAGTATTGGGGGGTAAATGAGTTCTGCAACTATAGGCTGTAGCTGTCACATTCGGGATAAAATAAGTGTTGGTGCAATGAAACAAAGTACGCTCCATCACGGCAGGCGAAAGATCCGCAGCAGCACCCGCATTTTGGTAGGTAGTGGTTTCAAATGCAATTATTTTAAGGTCCTTATTCAATCCAATTTTAAAATCAGAGGAGTAAGGATGCCGCTTACCCGTCATACGCATATCCTCCATGCGGCTGAGTGAATATTTTACCGGGCGCCGGGTAATATGCGTAGCCAGTGCACATAATGCTGCCCAGGTATTGGCCTGGTCTTCTTTACCTCCAAAGCCACCGCCCAGCCTTGTTACATCTATTTCCAGCATATGCATGGGCAGGCCGGTTACTTTACTTACGGCACGCTGTACAGCCGTAGGCCCCTGGGTGGAAGAATAAATTTTTATCACCCCATTTTCCTGTGGCAAAGCATAAGCTCCCTGTGTTTCTATGTACAGGTGTTCCTGCCCGTTAGTGTCGCATTTACCTTCAAAAACATGGTCGCATTTTGCAAAAGCACCAGCACTGTCACCTATTTTAAATGTTCGTGGAGGAATGATGAGTTCATTTTGTGCTGCGGCTTCTCTTGGGTCGGTGATAACAGGCAACGGATCTATTTGGACCTTTATTTTTTTTACTGCCTTTCTTGCTGCTTCATCCGTATCTGCCAGCACCAGTGCAATGGGCATTCCGCAAAAATGCACCTGGTGGTCTGCCAACAATGGTTCATCAGGAATAATGCCTCCAATTTGATTGGCACCGGTAATATCTTTATGGGTAAGCACTTTTACAACTCCTTCGCTTGTTTCAGCTTCGCTGGTATCAATACTCAATAACTTTCCATGTGCAATGGGAGAATCGAAGCAGGCTGCAAACAAGGTACCCCTTATCAAAGGGATATCGTCTAAATAAATGGATTCGCCTCTTGTATGCGTATAGGAGTCTATGTTCTTCATTGTTAAACAGCAATCATTTGTTGAAAATTATGTTCCGGGAACAACGTAATAAAATGCGCTTTTATCAACTGCCCCAGTAAAAATCTTTTGTAGGCAGCCGTACCTCTTGCATCGCTGATTGGTGAAATTTCGTCTTTAGCAATTGTAATGAGTTCTTCGATCGTAGTTTCATTTACAATTTTACCTTTTAAAAAAGCAGCAGCTTTTGCAAGATAAAACGGCACCGGCCCAACCCCGCCTGCTGATAAATGGGCTTCAGCAATGATATCGTTATCCACCTGCAAACTAATGGCACTGTTTACACTGGCAATATCCAGATGCATACGCTTGCACACTTTTTCAAAATTAAATTTTGTATCATGGACAGGTAGTTCAAAATAAATCTTTTCGATAAACTCATCCGGGTTTTTAGCCAATTGCTTGTATCCTTTGTAAAACTGATTGAGCGCCATCTCCCGGGTGTTGATACCATCACTCAATACTATTTGTGCGTTCAGTGCCAAAAAGAAAATAGTAAAATCTCCAATGGGTGACGCATTTACCAAATTGCCGGCAATGGTGGCCATATTACGGATAGGGGTGGAACTTACCAGCTTAATATACTGGGGCAAGGAAGAAAAATGCTGTTGAAAGATGGGTGATTCCGCAATATCCGTAACACTCACTGCAGCACCCAGGTAACACCTGTTGCCAACCTGCGTTATGCCATTGAGATGCGTCTTATCAAATAAAAAATCGATTGTAGTGTGGGGCATGGTATCGTGCTGTTGTACATACAAATCGGTGCCACCACCCAGGTATTTTAAGGACCCGTTTTGATTGCTGTCTTTATTGATTGGTTTGGTTAAAGCCAGCAGTTTGTCTTTAATTCCAGTGAAATAGGCAGGCAGAAAATTATTCTCAACCCCAAAAGTGATAGCGTCGGTTCCTTTCCGTTCGCCCAGTTTCCCTGCGATTTTTTCTACAGCTCTTTCAATTGACTTATACCCTGTGCAACGGCATATATTTCCATTAACAGCATCAATGGCTCCTTTATAAGTGGCTTCGTTTTTACACAAGGCATACCCGGCCAGCGATACGATAAAGCCTGGTGTACAAAAACCACATTGCGTGGCACCCTCCTCTGCAAAACTTTGCTGAATAAAATTGAGCCCCTGTATATTAGTGCCCTCAATGGTTACAATATGTTTCCCTTCAGCATTGCCTATCGCCATCAGGCAACTGGTGGCAGAACGGTACAGCAACTCCCCATTTTTCATCTCGCCCACTAATACAGTACAGGCACCGCAGTCCCCCTCCCTGCAGCCGATCTTTGTACCCGTCAGGTGCCGGTGATAGCGTATAAAATCAAGCAGCAGCATTCCTTTGGGTAATGCCGTGCTTACTTGCTTGTCATTTAAAATAAAATGTATCAAAATAAGTTACTTATAATTTAAAGATACAATGAAACCGGTAAGACTGCGCCCGGTATCCTCATTTATACAATCGTTATTTATAATAGGTAAGTTCCCGTTCAGTAATAGAAAACGGTACCTGGTTGCGGTAAGCCATTTTTTTCGTCCAGTTCTTCTTTTTATCGTAGCTGTATTTATTGGTATAGTGGTCGAGTATATTATTGTCCTTATCATACCATATCTCATCTGTAATATTATTCTGGGCATCATATTTATATTGCACAGTTTTCACCATTAAGTCAACGCCCGCATATTCCACCAGTGTAGACACCCTGGCATTGACATCATAGATCATCAATGATTTTTTTTCCAGTTTGCCTTCTGCATCATACAGGTTCTCTTCTATCAGGTTTCCAAAAAGATTATATTCATAAGCTGCTTTCATCACAACACTGCTGTCAGCATCATAAGATTGCCAGCCGGTTTGGTTTCGGGCACTGTCATAGGTGTACACAGTTTTTTCTTCCAATTCATTTTTATGGTTGTATGAACTGAGTTTTATAAGGTTTCCCTGCTTATCATAGTCATTCACATATTTGGCAAACATGCTGCCATCGGGTTTAAAAGAGCGCTGTTCCGTCAATAAACCTCCGCTATTGTATTTATACCGATAGCGTATTCTTAGTGGCCCACCCGGGTTGTACAAATTCTGCTCTGTCAACCTGCCTGAACCATCATATATATACACATGCCGGGTACGCAGGCTGCCGTTTTGGTTATAGATATTCTGCTCAGCAATATCGCCATTTGGCAAAAAAGTATAGTCGCCATTGTTATTGCTCCTGTCTCCTTTCTCTGGTTTACCAAAATTATCGAGCGCTTCAAACGTTCGTTCGGCAACCATTTTTACGTTACCAGTAAGACCAAGTTCATTAAACAGTTTAACCGGCTTTTGTGCCAGCGACCATAAACAATTGCTTAAAGCGATTGAACACAACAACAGGCTTTTGCTGATTTTCTTCATTCACCGTGGGTTTGTTTACCAATAAATTTAAACGATGAAATTAAGACTAAAAAATTAAAAAATATCCTCATAAACAGTGGGGTTACACCTGCCATTAGGCGAACTTTGTAAAATCACCTATTGATTTATAAAGTAAATGAAAGCAGTTACACTTATAAAAAACGGCGATGCTGCAAAAGCATTTGAAGTAAGGGAAATAGCCAAACCCACACCTGCCAGCGATGAAGTGCTGATAAAGGTTTCCGCCTTCGGGTTAAACTTTGCAGATGTAATGGCAAGAAACGGTATGTACAAAGAGGCACCACCCCTGCCCTGTGTGCTGGGTTATGACGTTGCTGGTATGGTGGAAGCAACCGGCAGCAGTGTAACGAACGTTCAACCGGGGCAACGGGTAACAGCGCTTACCAGGTTTGGCGGCTATGCAGAATATGCAATTACAAAATCAACGGCTGTAACGGCGATACCAGCGTCAGTGGATGATGCTACGGCAACTGCTTTAACCACCCAATATATCACGGCATATTATGCGGCAGCCGAGGCCGTCAATCTTTTTAAAGGAGATAAAGTGCTGGTTCACTCGGGTGCAGGTGGTGTGGGTACTGCATTGATCCAATATGCAAAACACAAGGGCTGCGAAATTTTTTCTACTGCTGGCAGCGATGAAAAATTGAAACAACTGGCATTGCTTGGTGTGCAACATTGCATTAATTACCGGACAGAAGATTTTGAAAACAAAATAAAAACATTAACCAACGGCAAGGGTGTGGATGTTATTTATGATGCGGTGGGCGGCGTTTCAGTAAAAAAGGGATTTCGTTCCCTGGCAGCTGGTGGAAGGCTTATTTGCTATGGCGCTTCCGACATGAGTGATAAAAATATTTTTGGGAAGATCGGGTCCGCATTGGGTTTTGGCTTTTATCACCCGGTAATGCTGATGATGCCATCAAAAGCCATTATCGGTGTTAATATGCTAAAGATAGCTGACGACAAACCGCAGGTGATACAACGTTGTTTAGAAGCCGTGATAAAATTATATGAAGAAGGAGTTTTCAAACCAAATATCGGCAAAGTATTTCCTGTAAGTGAGATCGCCGCTGCACATGAATACCTGGAGAAAAGAAAAAGCATGGGTAAGATCGTTATAAAATGGTAATCATTTTCATTGATCACCAGCCAGTAACCAATAAATTTTTTGCTGCCTTTACTCTGCATTTCTGATATGTTGAATACGCTTTGGCTGCAGCCAGTCTCACATCACTGCCACTGATATACGCTTCCAGCGCATCATGCAGCGTGTAAGCTTCCGGGCTCATTAATCCGGTACTCCACAATAAAGGATAGGCTTTTGTTTTTTTCATATGTGCTGCAAAATATTTTTTACTGATACAAGCCAGCATAACAGCATCTCTTTTCTTACCATCACTGTTTGCAAAATTTTGATCCAGGGAAAAGTCCATTAGTCCGTCGTGGCCGGTATATGCAACCAAAGAAGCATTGCCGCCGGTGCCGATGGTTTTTCCTTTTATTTGCATAGTGTCTTTACCAATTCCTGCACAGTAGTTAAAAAATTCAACTGTACAATCTTTAATGAACTTTCCATTGTATGCGTCTGCTACAAGGTAATAATTACTCTTACAGTGTTTAAAAACCAGCCGCTCCATCAACGTATCATTAACTTTTACCCGGCGGATAAATATCCAATGGCTGCTTTTTTTAAAATAAGTTCTTACGCCATAGCCGCAGCCCCAGTACAGGTTATTATCAGGATCCTGACCGTTGCCAATTTTTGCAGGTACGGGTACAATGCCCTGGTATTTATTATCACACAATGCCACCAGTACGTGAATGGTTTTTGTGGTAGTATCATAATTTTTTGCCGGAGGTGCCTGTAGTGCCAATGATCCTTTTTTTCTGGCAGCATTACTGGTACAATGCAAATGAAAAAATATAACAATAAGTAAAGCAGCAAATATTTTCAAGTTGTTGGTATTTTGAATGATGTTAATTACTGGTAAGGTGAAATTGCTTTACCTGGTAATGAGCCGGTTGGTTTTCAAAATAGCATACATGCTGAACAATTACATTTCTTCCCATGCCATCCAAAAATCCAGCAAAAGACTGGCAACCTGTTCCTGGCAAATGCATGCAACAGGTTGAAAGTTACATGCAACTTTTTGCCCTAAATCTCTATCTTTATCTTTTAACACAGAACCACAACTAATTGATGAAAAACCTTTTGTTTTCCATAAGCTGTTTATTATTAAGTTCAGCTGCCATTGCACAACCTGGTGGCAATACGGATACTATTTTCAGGGCCAATGCCAATGCGTTCAATCCAAAAAACAATCCTTTTAAAGCCTACGCCGGAAAGACCATCCGGCAGATCAAAATAAAAAATGTGGGTTTTGAAGGAGATATAAAAGACACTACCAAAGTGAACGGTGGTTTTGGCGTACGGATCGGGAATGCCTTGCATAAAAACACTACTCAAAGAGTAATTGCCAACAACCTGTTGTTTAAAGAAGGTGATAAACTGAATCCTTACCTGCTTACCGATAACGAAAGGGCGCTTCGTGATCTTGACTATATCCAGGATGCATTGATCATTGTACAGCCAACCAGCCAGGGTGATGCGGTGGATCTGCTGGTATTGGTGAAAGACGGTTTTTCTATTGTGCCTGGCGCAGGTGTGGGGGGTACAAAAAAATACAAACTGGAATTAAAAGAACAGAATATTGCCGGTACCGGGTCGCTACTCGCCGTAAGTTCATTATGGGAAGATCAGCGTGACCCTAGATTTGGTTTTAGCGGCGATTTCCTGCAGCGGAATATCAGGGGTAGTTTTATTAATTGGGGCATGGGTTTCAAAACCTTTAACAGGTCATTCACCAGCCGCCGGGACGAAGAAAATTTATACTATATCCGTATCGAAAAGCCATTGGTTTCGCAGTACCTGCGCTGGTTTGGCGCCTTTGATCTTTCACTTAACAAAACCAGCAACGCTTATATTGCTGATTCTACTTACAATGACTTTTACAAGTACAATGCATACAATATTGATGGCTGGGTAGGATATAATATCGGAGCCAGGCGGCAGATGCTGAAGGCCAAAATGAGCCCTCTTCGAAAGTTGATTGCCATCAGGGGTATTCACCAGCATTTTAAAGACATACCAGATAAAGAAACAGCCACCAACGACGGACGGTTTGCCAATACACTTGGGGTACTCGGCAGCTTTAGTGTATTTAAACAAAACTTCTATCGTGCCAGTTATATTTATGGTTTTGGCAGAAATGAGGATGTACCACAAGGTTTCACCGCTTCTTTTATCGGGGGCTATGTAAAAAAAGACAGTTTAAGATTGCTGACTAAAACAAGACCTTATTTTGGAACGGAGTTTACCATTGGCAAATACAGTAAAAAAGAGTTTTACAGTTTCTTTAATGTGAGGATGGGTGGTTTCCGTTATAAAAGCAGTTGGGAGGATTTTGAACTATTTGCGAGTGGTGATCATTTCACCAAACTGCACAAAATGAATGGCAACTGGATGCGTCGTTATTTCTTTAGTGGATCTTTTGCAAAACAGTTTTCCAACACTTTGAATGCACCACTGCAACTCAACAGCGTATATGGTCAGCCTTTTTTTGAAGTACCAAAAGACTCTGCTTACCTGCCACCAAGCGGCGACCTGCGGATAACGAGCAAGGCAGAGATCGTTTTTTATAACACTAAAAAACACTGGGGATTTGGTTTTGCACCCTTTGGTTTTGTTGACGCCTCACTTATCAAAAACAAAGGAGAAGGATTGGGTAAAAGTGACCTTTACACCGGTTTGGGCGGCGGCTTCCGGTTGAGGAATGAAAACTTATTGTTTGGTACCATCGAAGCCAGGCTCTCTTATTTCCCCCGAACACTACCGGGCATGAATAGCATCAAAGTAAAGTTCAATACCAATTTGAGGTATAAGTATAATAATAGCCTGGTAAGAAGGCCGGATTTTGTGGCGGCGAATTAGGAAAAGTTGATGTTTAAATTTCCCTGTTTAAGCATTTAAGTAATAAGTTCCCCTGCTTACACATATTATACACAGGTAAAACATGACCAATCATGCTATCCTAAAGATGATAGAAACTGAAACTTTAGTTTTGACTAAATGGCAATTATTGTGGCACTATAGCATCATAGGCATATTATTGATACCAGAATAGTGCACCCGATCAGCATCTCTCTTAAAGTGGCCCACATCCAAAGATGTCAATCAATGTCCTCCATAATTCTTCTCCCCTGCTTCCACTGCAATTTGTAAATCATTTTCTTTGGGCGGTATAGGGCAATTATAACCAGTGGTATAGGCACAATAAGGGTTATACGCTTTATTGAAATCAAGCAGACAGGTATTTCCCTCAATATCATTCAGTAAAAGGTCGATATACCTGCCGCCACCATAGGTATCCAGGCCGGATGTTTTATCAGTAAAAGGAATAAATAAATAATCGGTATAGCCTGGAGCGGCGATGAGTTGTTTTGATTGGTAAATGTGCAGTGTACAGGCAGAATCTTTCACAGTAAAAGAGAGGGTGCCAAACACCCTGAAATCTTTTTTGATCTTTCCTGATGTGGACATGGCAAACCACTCACTGTTTTCTCTTTTTACAAACGTAGCTAATACCCGGTATGATTTTTTAACCGGGTAAAACTGCATTTGGTGTTTGTCTGCAGCTTTTACAACTTCATGACTATCCACATACTTTTTTATAAAGCTATTCAATGAATCTTCATAAGTTTTAGACTGACCAAAAGAAAAAACAGGAAACAGTAACAGGTATAAGAGGAAATTTCTCATTTGTAATTTTCCTCACAAGATAAGGATTGAAATAAAAAAAGCGGCTGCAAAACAGCCGCTTTCGCTTCAGCAAAAAAACTGAAGCCCCTTCAATCAAACACTGGATTCTATCAGCGGGATTATTTTTTGTCAGCCTTCTTTTTTTCGTCTTCAGAAGGGAGTTCTATAAACTGACCATCTTTCAATTTTATCTCGCTGCCATCTTTCTTTTTTAAAGTGCCATCCTTTTGAACAATGGTACCTGATGGAAGTGTGACTTCTTTTTCTAATGGCATCATGGTTCCGTCCTTTATGATCACCATGGCACCATCTCTCATCATCACCCTGTCAGAAACTGGTTCAGCTATCACAGGCTTCTGCTGCATAGATGAGTCAACTTTCTTTTCTGCGGGCTTTTGCCAATTATTCAGATTACTGTCACCATTGTTCTTTCTGTCAACAGAATCTGCATTCCATTGTTTTGGTGTTTTGCCCAAAGTTGTGTCAGGGGTTTGAGCCATTGCAGTGCCGGCACTTAATATCACGGCTGCTAATGCGATTGTAATTTTCATAGTCTAAATTTTTAGAATGATTGTATAATGTGTTTAGATTCTTGCTTAGACAAAAAACAAACCATTTACAGTATAAGTGGCGGTCTATGGCAAAGTTTTAACAGGCCCGGGTCATATAAAAGATTACGCTAAAACTAACGGGATATTTTTACCACGAACAGGGGAAAATTTGGTGCTCATCGGAAGGAAACAATCAACAATATTTTTGGTTTACAAATTGCCCTTCTTTGCCTATTAATTAACACTAAAAAGAAAATATGTCAGCTATAAACAATCTTTCCGATGATAATGCTATTTTAAAGATGAAAGAAATTGCAGAGCGTGTCAACACCTGCATGTTGTGTACAAAACTCTCGTCTATTCCATTTCATGCAAGACCAATGAGTATCAGTAAGGTGGATGAAACGGGTAAGTTCTGGTTTATGAGCAGTGGTGAAAGTGATAAGATTATGGAAATCCAGCAGAATGACCAGGTTCAATTAATATTTTCAGACCCATCAGGTTCACGGTATATGAGTGTGTTTGGTGAGGCAGATATTTTTACAGATCAAAAAACAATTGATGAAGCCTAAACCCCTTTTGCAGGCGCCTGGTTTACGGATGGTAAAAACACACCAGGTCTTTCCGTAATCATTGTACATCCAACCTATGCTCATTATTGGGATACAAAAGATTCAAAAATGATTACCTTGCTTAAGATAGCTGCTGCGGCAATTGCAGGAAAACCATTTGATGATGGTGTGGAAGGAAACCTCACCGTAAAAATAAAATAATCATGAAAAAAGTAATCATCGCACTTGACTATGACCCATCTGCAGAAAAAGTGGCCAGGTTGGGATATGATGTGGCAAAAGCAATGAATGCTTCAATAATGCTGTTACATGTGGTAAACGAACCGTCGTATTATGAAAGCAGTGCCTATTCACCTATCATGGGCTTTGTTGGTTTTTCAGCCCCGGATATTTTAGAGATAGACCGGGGCCTGTACAACGAGGCACAACGCTTCCTGGATGAGTCAAAAAAGCATTTGGGTGATGATAATATAGAAACCAGTGTACTGGAAGGTGATTTTTCAGAAGCTATCTATACTATTATTGAAAACAGCCATGCAGACCTGCTGGTGATGGGAACCCATAGCAGAAGCGGTATTGAAAAATTATTAATCGGTAACCTTGCTGAGAAAATTTTAAACCGGATCAGGATTCCCCTGCTCGCCATCCCCACCCATAACGAGGATAAATAATAAATTGTAAAATCCTTTTTCAAAACGTTCTTCTTTGTAACTTTCATGCTGACGATATTGGCATGGGTTGCATTTATTTTAAATATACATATATTGGTTTCCGGATGGATCAAATTCCTTTTTGGTTCGGCAACAGTTATCCTGTGCGTATACAGGATTGTAAAGAGGCAGACTATACCGGCGCAGTTATTAGAAATGCAGAACAAACTAAATCATATAGTATCGAATGAAAAAGTTAGTAACAGCAGTTGTTATATGTTGCGCACTGCATTCCCTGCAAGCTCAAACAGGCGGTATAAAATGGCAATCTTTATTCAATGGCATTAATCTAAAGGGATGGAAACAGCTAAATGGCAAAGCCAGGTTTGAAGTAAAAAATGGTGAAATCATTGGCACTACCGTTTACGGTGAGCCGAACTCCTTTCTTGCAACGGAAAAGGAATATGGTGATTACATTCTTGAGTTTGAATTTAAAGTGGACAGTACGATGAACTCTGGTGTACAGTTCAGGAGTGAAAGCAGGGATGATTATAAAAACGGAAGGGTGCATGGTTACCAGTATGAAATTGATCCATCTAAAAGAAACTGGACAGGCGGCATTTATGATGAAGCAGGAAGGGACTGGCTGTATCCACTTGACCTTAACCCGGCTGCCAAACCAGCTTTTAAACAAAACCAATGGAACAAGGCCCGGATTGAATGTATTAGCCATAGCATAAGAACATGGATCAACAATATTCCCGCTGCGTTTTTAATTGACAGCATTGCTTCAAAAGGATTTATTGCCTTACAGGTGCATGAAACAGGTAAAGATGACAAAGATGGGAAACAGGTGCGCTGGCGTAATATCCGTATTCAAACAGAAAATATACAACCTGCTGCTTTTATTGATCAATTTGTACTGAACCTTACGCCAAATCATATTGCTGTTGCTGAAAGCAACAATGGGGTCACGCTTTTGTGGGATGGCAAAACGACCAATGGCTGGCGGGGTGCTTATAAAAATAAATTTCCTGTAAAAGGCTGGGAAATCAATGACGGTATATTGAGCGTACAGCCATCTACCGGTGGCGAATCCACGAATGGTGGTGACATTGTTACAACAGGCATATATGGTGCGTTTATTTTACAATTTGATTTTAAACTCACAGAAGGTGCCAACAGCGGATTGAAATATTTCGTAACAGAAAAAGATACGGCAACCGGTTCTGCCATTGGTTTAGAATACCAGTTACTGGACGATGAAAAACATCCTGATGCCAAACAGGGTGTGGTTGGCAACAGAACGCTGGCTTCGCTGTACGATCTTATTCCATCCTCGAAAGAACCAAGAGCAAGAAGAAAGACAGGGGAATGGAACCGGGGTATGCTGATCGTTTATCCAGATAATCGGGTAGAGCATTGGCTCAACGGATGGAAAGTTTTGGAATACCAGCGTGGAGCTCCTTACTATTACGCTTTAGTTGCCAGGAGCAAATATGCTGGCTGGACAAATTTTGGGATGGCAGAAAAAGGGCATATCCTTTTACAGGATCATGGAAATGCTGTTTCATTCAGAAGTATCAAGATACAGGAGTTAAAATAATCAATCAAAACCTATAACAATCGCTATGTCATCCAGGAGAAAATTTATCCAACAATCAGCAATGGCAGGGGCCGGTATGCTATTTTCAAAAATGGCATGGTCTGCTCAAAGCTATAACCGCATCATCGGTGCAAACGACCGTATAAGGGTTGGCGCAGTTGGTTTTTCCGACAGGCATAAATTCAGCCTGATGCCCAGTTTTCTTCATCATTATAAAGAATTGAATTTTGACCTGGTGGCAGTATCAGATATTTGGAGTAAAAGAAGGGAGGAAGGTGCTGCAGCGTGGAAAGAAAAAATGGGCCATGATGTGGTTGCCTGCAGGAACAACGAGGAAATGTACAGTAAGAAATTAGTGGATGCCGTGTTTGTAGGCACCGCAGATTTTCAACATGCATTGCATTGTATCGAGGCCGTGAAGGCGGGTTGCGATGCATATGTAGAGAAGCCCTTTGCAGAAACAATGGATGACAATAGAGCAGCTTTAAAAGTAGTGAAGGCATCAGACAGGATCATACAAATTGGTTCACAAAGAAGAAGCGGCGCCAATTATCATTTGGCTAATGACTATATACGTTCTGGTAGTTTTGGTGCTATTACCATGGTGGAACTTAGCTGGAATGTGAATCAGCCAGGCCGTTGGCGCCGGCCGGCATTGCTATCACAATTAAAAGAAGAGGATACCGACTGGAAACGTTTTTTATTAAACCGGCCTTCGGTTGAATTTGATGTAAGAAAATACCTGGAGTTCCGCTTGTTCTGGCCATATTCATCCGGCATACCCGGCCAGTGGATGAGCCACCAGATTGATACGGTGCATTGGTTTACAGGTTTGCCGCATCCACGGAGTGTGGTGGCTAACGGTGGCATATACATGTGGAAAGACGGCAGGAAAAACTGGGACACTATGACAGCAGTTTTTGATTATGGTCCATTGAATGATACAAGTAAGGGTTTCCAGGTGATGTTTACTTCAAGAATGCACAATGGCGAAGAAAACCCGGCAGAGATATACTATTCCAATGGAGGGGAATTAAACCTGAACAGCAATAAGATCTCGCCCAAAGGCGGGCTTACAAAAAACTTTGCAGATGCTATGGGAATGCAGCCTTTTTTGTTACCGGAAACAGCATTGGCCAACAAGGAAAAAGTGATCAGCTCGGCCAATACCGGTGGTGATGTACTAACCTCCAACCATGTACGCAACTGGATGGAATGTGTAAGAAGCCGTAAACAACCCAATGCGCCGGTGGAAGCAGGTTACAATCATTCCATTGCCACCATTATGACAAATGCTGCTGCCATTACCGGTGAAAAAGTAACTTTTGATGAAGATGTACAGGAAGTACTGGCTGGTGGAAAAGTATTCAAACCTTTCTGATCAGTTATGGGCAATTGGGTCGGGCACCGGGTCCGGATCGTTTAATACAGTACCCGATGAGTTGATATTATTTCCATTTAACAATAGTAACCCGGCCACATGTGGTGCCGCCATCGAAGTGCCGCTCATGACAGCGTATCGTCCGTTTAAAAATGTAGATAAGATCCTTACGCCTGGTGCTGCAAAATCAACTGCCTCATTTCCATAGTTAGAGAAACTGGCAAATTTGCCGGTGCTGTCAATAGCAGATACGGTATAAATATTCCTGCCATTGACCCTGGAGGGTGAGAAATCCATTGCAGGTGATCCATCATTGCCGGCTGCAATTGAAATGTAAATGCCCTTGTTAGCAGTATTGATAACCTGCTGGTCTAAAATAGCAGAGATACCATCCTGGCCCAGGCTCAGGTTCACTACATCTCCTGCCCTGCCGTTGGTACTCACATACGCCAACGCCTGTACGATATTTGACAAAGCACCATCCCCGTTTTCATCAAGCACTCTTAGTGAAACCAACGTAGCGCCGGATGCCACACCTAAAATTCCGGTAGTGTTGTTCTTTGCACCGATGATACCAGCCACATGCGTGCCATGCCCGTTTTCATCTGCAGCTGAGCTTTGTCCGCTGATAAAGCTGCGGCTCCTGGTGGCATCTGTTGTAAGATCGGGATGCGTAAAGTCGATACCGGTATCAATTACCCAGGCTGTTTTTCCCGTCCCATCACCATAGCCTACCCTGTTAATATTCCAGGTGATCAACCAGGGTGCCACTACAGTAAAACAGGTGCCCAGCGCAATCACCCTGTCTGGCTCGATCATCTGAACGCTGTTATCTCTTTGAAGCCTGGTTACTTCATCTAATGAAAGATCTGCTACAAAGCCACCTTTATCTCCACCGAAAGAACTGCGTAAAGAAACCTCAGGGATCCTGTTTCGCTGTAATATGCTTTTGCTGAAATTGGTTAACTGCCTGGTATCCATCCTGCCGCTGGCGGCATCATTGTTATAAACGATGATGTACCGGCCACTAATTGCGGCCCCATTTTGTGTGGAACGCTGTTGCACACAACCTTCCTCATCTGTTATTGATGATTCATTATTTGCCTTTTTACAATTGAGGTACAAAATCGGGATGAGTGCCAGGAGCAGGTATCGCATATCGTTTTACACTAATAAGTGTACCACTATTTTAATGTATGGTGTGGCTGGAACATGCATTAACAGTAAATTTTTAAAAGTAATTGTTATAGTTGGCTGATGCCTTTAAGTTTAGAACTATGGGGCGGCCTTCGGCCGCCCCACTACATACCCGGTGATTCATCCAACATAAAATACCCTTTCGGCATCGTTTGCGTCATTTTTGGGTCAATTCCCCTATTTTTGCCCACCTAAAAATTTAACATTACTTGTATATGGACAAACTATTTTATGTAGTTCCGGCATTAGGCATCGTTGGCCTTTTGTACACGTTTATCAAGTTTGCCTGGGTATCCAAACAGGATGCCGGCAACGAACGTATGAAAGAGATCGCCAACTATATTGCCGAAGGTGCAATGGCGTTTTTAAAAGCGGAGTGGAAAGTACTTGGCTATTTTGTAGTTATTGTAAGTATTTTACTTGCCGTGATGGCAGGCGCTAACCCGCACAGCCACTGGAGTATAGCACTTGCTTTTGTTGCTGGTGCTGTATTGAGTGCAACAGCCGGTTACATTGGCATGAAGGCCGCAACAAAAGCTAATGTCCGTACGGCACAAGCAGCAAGAACCAGTCTTTCTAAAGCTTTAAATGTATCATTTACCGGGGGAGCCGTGATGGGGGTTGGTGTTGCAGGTTTAGCCGTGCTTGGCTTGGGTGGGTTATATATTGTACTAAAACACTTCTTTGCACCTGGTGCTGCCGTTAATTCGGAAGAAATGTTTACAACGATTGAAGTTCTTACTGGGTTTTCACTAGGTGCTGAATCTATTGCCTTGTTTGCCCGTGTGGGTGGAGGTATTTATACAAAAGCTGCCGATGTGGGTGCTGACCTCGTGGGTAAAGTTGAAGCCGGGATTCCTGAAGATGATCCCCGTAATCCTGCAACCATTGCAGATAACGTAGGTGATAATGTGGGTGATGTGGCCGGTATGGGTGCCGATTTGTTTGGCTCTTATGTTGCCACTGTTTTAGCAACCATCGTATTAGGACAGCAAACAACCGTAATTGGTGCGCCAGACGAACTAAACGGTTTTTCTCCAATACTATTACCCATGCTGATTGCTGGTGTTGGTATTATATTTTCAATCATCGGTACTTTGTTTGTACGCATCAGCGAAACAGCAAGCATTAATACAGCTACTGTTCAAAAAGCATTGAACATGGGCAACTGGGGTTCAATGATATTGACAGCGATTGCTGCTGCATTTTTAGTAAACTGGTTATTACCGGAGCAAATGGAATTGCGTGGTGTGCCATTTACCAAATGGGGTGTGATGGGGGCAATTGCGGTGGGACTTGCTGTTGGAGCGTTAATGAGTATCATTACTGAATACTACACGGCAATGGGTAAACGCCCTGTATTGTCAATTATTCGCCAGTCATCTACTGGTCATGCGACTAACGTCATCGGTGGATTGGCAGTTGGAATGGAAAGTACATTTTTACCCATCTTGGTGTTGGCTGGTGGTATCTGGGGCAGTTATGAATGTGCCGGTTTATATGGTGTGGCGATAGCTGCTGCCGGTATGATGGCAACAACAGCCATGCAACTGGCAATTGATGCTTTCGGGCCCATTGCCGATAATGCTGGAGGTATTGCTGAAATGAGTGAATTGCCAGGTGATGTTCGTGAAAAGACCGATGTACTGGATGCGGTAGGTAATACAACTGCGGCCAGTGGTAAAGGTTTTGCAATTGCTTCTGCGGCTTTAACCGCTTTGGCATTATTTGCAGCGTTTGTGGGTGTGGCAGGTATAAGTGGTATTGATATCTATAAAGCGAATGTACTGGCATGTCTATTTGTGGGAGCCATGATTCCATTTATATTTTCTTCATTGGCCATCCGTGCAGTAGGTGAAGCAGCCATGGCAATGGTGGAAGAAGTTCGCAGGCAGTTCCGTACTATCCCGGGTATCATGGAAGGCACCGGCAAACCTGAGTATGATAAATGCGTTGCCATTTCTACACAGGCATCTCTCAAAAAAATGATGCTGCCTGGTGCTATTGCCATCATATCTCCCTTAATTATCGGTTTTATGCCTGGCCTTGGTGCAGAAGCACTGGGTGGTTTCTTAGCAGGTGCAACTGTTAGCGGTGTATTGATGGGAATGTTCCAGAACAATGCAGGTGGTGCATGGGACAATGCTAAAAAATCTTTTGAAAAGGGAGTTGAGATCAATGGTGAAATGTTCTATAAAAAATCAGAACCACATAAAGCGTCTGTTACAGGTGATACTGTAGGTGATCCGTTTAAAGATACATCAGGTCCTTCTATGAATATTCTGATCAAGCTGATGAGTATCGTATCATTGGTGATTGCTCCCACACTTGCTAAAATTCAGACGGATAAGGATAGCAATGCTGCCAACAAGGCAAAAATTGAAAATACCAGGGTGATATCAAAAAAGTAAAAATTAAAATACTTTAATAAAAAAGCTGCTTCAATCTGTAAGCAGCTTTTTTATTGCACACCTGTATTGGCCTTCAACAATAGCGTTTTGTGTTGCCGAATGAAATATATTTGTTAGTCAATGTCAAACACTGCCTTAATGAGAATGCCAACCCTTTTTACGTTCCTATGCTGCCTCCTTTTTTCACTGAAGGCATCGGCACAGGTATCCTGTACCAACTGGCTTCATTTACCCTCCAATCCATCTTTTGTAAACGTGGGTGACCTGGATGTTTCGGGTAACCAAATCACTGTAGAGGCTGTATTTTATCAAACAGGCACCGGCGCATTTGAAGGTGATATCGTTTCCAAACACAACTCCCCTGCTGATGTAAATTATTTACTCCGCGCCAACCAGGGCTATATTACTACCAGCAATGGTTTTTTTGAAACACCTGGTAATATTTGTACGGCGGAATTGAACAAACGATATCATGTGGCCATGGTGTACGACGGCAGCACGTTGAAATTTTATCGCAACGGATTCTTATTATCCCAGGTAACTGCTTCCGGAAATCTCTTTCAAAATAATTGGCCTACGCAAATAGGCTGGTATGCCTCCCAGTTCTGGAACTCCAATTTTTTAGGTTATGTAAATGAAGTGAGGATCTGGAATGTGGCCCGTACTCAAAACCAGGTGAGGAGTTTTATGGATAATGCTTTGCCTAATCCAGCTACCCAACCCGGCCTGCTGGCATATTATACTTTTGATGACTTATTAAATAAACAAGGCAATACAGCCTGGGATGGTTCTTTAAACGGCACGGCTTCACTCAACAATACTGTTCCTGCCTGTGCATTTGTTGCCGATTCCTGTTTTGTAACCGGACAGCAACAAACCTGCAGCGGATCATTTGGTAATCCTGTGGTCGACATCACATTTGGAAGTGGTGCCACCAATCCAGGGTTGCCCATTGCTACTGCTGTGCCGGGTGCCAGTACAAATTATAATTTTGCAGGCTATGCCACCGGCAATCCTCCTGCCGTAATTTTTGACGGCGATTACGCATTGGTAAACGCAGTGCCGATAAACAGTGCCTGGTACACTGGTGCTAAAGATCATACTGGTAATCCGAACGGTTACATGGCTTATTTTAATTCCGCACCTGCTCCGGGAGAGTTTTACAGGCAAACAGTTTCCGATCTATGTGCCGGAACAACTTATGAGTTTTCTGCATGGATTGCCAATGTGCTTAACCCGGCTGTGATACCATCGGCAATATTGCCTAATATAACTTTTAAAATTCTTGACCCTGCTACACAGTCTGTCCTTGCAAGTTTCAACTCCGGGGATATTGCAATGGAAAACAGCATGACATGGAAACAAAGCAGTTTTCTATTTACATTACCATCAACAAATTCTTCTGTAACGTTGGTACTGGCCAACAACAACGTCGGCGGCAGTGCTCAACCAGGAAATGACCTTGCCATTGACGATATTACTTTCAGGCCTTGTGGTCCTTTAACAAAAGCATCTTTTTCTTTTAGCCAGGATATAGATTCCATTGGAACCAACAATTGCCTGGGTGTAGAACTATTCGGCAGCATTACCGGTTCATTTAATAACCCGGCTTATCAATGGCAGATCAGTGCCGATAGCGGCTTAACATATACGAATATTGCGGGTGCCAATTCCTTGATGGCAATGACGGGAGCTTTGACCAACGGGCGATACCTGGTGCGGATGCTGTCTGCTGAAGCAGGAAATATTAATAGTCCCAACTGCAGCTTTATTTCAAATATTCTTAAAATAGCCGTAAGCGATTGCGGATCAACTACTGGTATAAAAAACATTATCAACTATTATACTCCTGTGACCGCTTTTAATCCCTGTGATAACAGCATTTCTGTTGAGGATGCCCCGGGTTTTAAAGTTGGTGATACTGTATTGGTGATCCAAATGAAAGGTGCCTTAATTGATTCCTCCAATACAGCTGCTTTTGGTAGTGTAACAAATTATCGGAATGCAGGTAATTATGAGTACAACTATGTACAAAGTATTTCAGGCAATACCATAGAATTAAAGAATGTTTTGCAAAGGCAATACGATATACCCGACGGGCGTGTACAATTGATCCGGGTACCTTTTTATCAGAATATTCATGTCACCGGAACCCTTACCTGCCTTCCATGGGATGGCCGGAAAGGCGGCGTAGTGGTGTTTAATGTGCAGGACAGTCTCGTATTAGACGCAGGCATAGATGTTACCGGGATGGGCTTTAGTGGAGGCAAAGTGACTAACACTAATCTCAATGCGGCTAACTGTTTTCAAAACGAATTTTATTATCCTGCCAACAGTGTGCTGGCAGCACCAAAAGGTGAATCCATTGCGGAACTGAGCGTTGACCGCACCAGTGGCAAAGGAAGGCTTGCATCAGCAGGTGGTGGTGGTCTTGATCATAATTCAGGTGGGGGTGGTGGAGGCAATGCTTCTACTGGTGGTATTGGCGGTTACCCTTTACTGGAGTGCAGCGGAACAGTCTTTGACAGCCGGGGTATACCAGGTAACGGCCTTGCTTATACGAATGCCTTAAACCGTATTTATTTGGGTGGTGGTGGTGGTGCAGGTCATTGTAATAATGGCTTTGTGGCTCCTGCATCCAATACAAATTATGATGGGGGCAATGGTGGTGGAATCGTAATAATCAATACCAACCGGTTAATAGGTAATAACCAGCGTATCATATCCAAAGGTGATTCAGCTTACGAACTTAACAGTACCGGTGGCGAAACACACGATGGAATGGGCGGAGGAGGTGCCGGTGGTGCTGTGCTGATCAACAGTAACAACATCACAGGAAATATTACAATAGATGTAACTGGTGGCCGGGGCGGCGATATGCATGCAACGCTTCTTGGTGGAAGTGTTGGACCAGGTGGCGGTGGAGCTGGTGGTGTGGTATGGGTAAATCAAAATACGGTTCCCGGCAACTATACCATTGTAAATGCAGGTGGACGGAATGGGGTTATGCTGCAGGGGGCTAATGATGCATATGGAAGTGAACCCGGACAAGCTGGAGTAAACCTCGCCAATCTTGTACTTCCCATTTCTTCCCAAATTTTTAAACCCAACATTGATTCAGTCAGAATAAACGACAGTCTCAGGTTTTGTAAAACGTTTTCCTTTGGTGGTCTGGCTTTTACGAACACAAATCCAATCCAAAGCTATCAATGGACTTTTGGGGATAATAATACTGCTGCTTCACAAAACACCACACATACTTATGCCACAGCAGGAGACTATGAAGTAAAATTAGTGGTGATCGATATCAACGGTTGCAAAGACAGCATCACAAAAACCATCAGGGTCAATAATTGTGCAGATACAGTGATCAACTCCTACGCAGCCGTGCTTTCCATTGATATTTGCACTAATACCATTACTGCTGACGATTTGTCCAGCTTCCAGGTTGGTGACACGGTGGTGATCATGCAGATGAAAGGGGTTTCCATTGATTCCTCTAATTCCAACAATTTTGGTTCTATTACAAACTATAACAATGCAGGTAAATATGAATTCAATTATGTAAAAAGCAAGACAGGCAACAGTATTGAATTCCAGAATGCATTTTTAAATAATTATGATGCCGTAAGAGGCAGGGTACAATTGATCAGGGTGCCTTATTTTTCAACACTCACGGTAAACAGTACACTCACCTGCCCTGCCTGGGATGGATCAAAGGGCGGCGTATTAATTGTTAATAGTGCTGCTGAAGTAAACCTGAATGCATCAATTGATGTAAGCAATAAAGGTTTTTCGGGTGGCGCAGTTGGTGCCGGGTTTAGTTGTGGCAATACCGACTTATGGGCTATTGCTTTTCCTGCCGGAGGTATGAAAGGAGAAGGCATAGCTGATTATATTCAAGGTTTTGATGCTGGCGGCGGAAGATTGGCTACAGGTGGTGGCGGATCTTATGCTGCCAACTCTGGCGGCGGTGGCGGTGGCAATTTTGGTGCTGGTGGCTTTGGTGGCTCTCATTCCAATACCTGTGCCACTACTACTCAGAGTATGCAGGGAGAAGCAGGCGATTACTCCCAGGGCTACAGGGTTTTTGCAGGAGGCGGCGGTGGTGGTGGCCAACAGGATGATGGACAACCGGTTGCTGCTGGTGGAAAAGGCGGGGGCATCGTCATTATAAAAGCGTTTACACTTAACAGTAATAACCAGGGTATTATCGCCAATGGAGAATCTGTTTCCACATTGGTGAGAGACGAAGGTGGTGCAGGCGGTGGTGCCGGAGGAAGTGTATTGCTTTTTGTGAATGGTTATGCTGGCAATCTTTTTATTGAAGCCAATGGTGGAGAAGGCAGTTCCAATGAAAATGTTATTTACCCATCCAGGTGTCATGGTCCTGGTGGTGGCGGTGGTGGCGGGTTTGTTGGCTCGTCTCTTACGGTATTGCCGCCATTTATTACTACCTCATTTAATGGCGGAACTGCCGGTTTGATTCTTAACCCCGCCAGTGCTTGCTTCAATTCTAACTATAATGCAACCAACGGAGAACCGGGTGGAACTGAATTCAACCTTGCTATACCGGAAGCAACGGTACCTTTTGTGAAGAATATCGATTCAGTGAGGATACACGACAGTCTTACTGCCTGTACCAGTTTTGATTTTAAGGGCATTGCTTACATCAACAACAACCCCATCAATAAATGGGAATGGAGTTTTGGCGATGGTGAAGCGGATACCCTTCAAAATACATCCCATACTTATTCCAGCTATGGAGACCGCATCGTAAAACTGGTGGTAACAGATATCAATGGCTGCCAGGACAGTATTACAAAATTGGTTTCAACCAGTGGAATTCGTTTCGATTTTGTACATGAGCAGGATGCCTGCAACCCGCTCTCCGTTCTATTCAGGGCCGTGGGAGATACAACGCCTGAAATTTACTGGTCATTGGGTGATGGAACTGTTATCAATAACATTCGAAACCCACTTCACCAGTTTGCGGATACCGGTTTGTACCTTGTTCAATACAGCACCGGCAATATATTTACCGGTTGTATCGATACGGTTCAAAAACTAATCTTCATCGGTTATAGAAACAGCAATATCATTCTTACGCCCGACACAACGATCTGTTTTGGTACAAGCAAAATCCTCCGGGCTGATTTTGATACCTCACTGCGATATTGCTGGAGCCCGCTTATCTACCTGGAAGATACAGATCCAGCCAACCAAAGAACCAATACACCGGGAAATATCACTTACACTTTATTGTCTGCAAGTGAAGAAAACAACCTCATCATAAATGGTGATTTTTCTGCAGGAGACAATGGATTCAGTACGGGCTATTTATCCGGCAGTACTCCCCTGGCTGCATCCAGTTATGTAATTGGTACTACTTCTATTAATGCAGGACCTGCAACCGCAAGCTGCAGTGATCATACATCCGGCGCAGGCAATATGCTGATTGCAAGAAACAATGCCTTTACTAACGATACCGTATGGTCGCAAACGGTGACAGTAATACCAAATACAACTTACCAGTTCAGTACCTATGTACAATCCTTGCAGGTACCCAGTAATATAAACCTGGAACTTGTCATTAATGGTAATGCAGTTGTTGAAAATATTTCGCCAGCCGGCAGCTGCACCTGGCAGCAGCATGCGGTATTATGGAACTCCGGCAATACCAGCAGCGTTACGCTGGCCATCCAAAACAAATCAAATAACAGTGGCATAGATGATTATTTTGCAATAGATGATATTAAATTCTCACCCTGGTCCATCAAAAAAGATACTGTTCGCATCACCGTTGACACGCCTGTTATATCAACGAGGGCAGATACCAGCATCTGCGAATCAGTCACCGTTGAACTTAACACATCGGGTGCTGCTACTTACTCCTGGTCGCCGGCAGCAGGTTTATCTAATACGGCGGCGCAAAGTCCCTTTGCCACTCCCGTCACTACTACAGAATATTTTGTAATTGGTACCAGCGCTTTTGGTTGCACGGCCACAGATTCTGTCACCATCTCCGTAAATCCAAAGCCTGTAATTACTAACACCGGGGATACCACAATTTGTACAGGTGTATCAACAGCATTGTTCGCCACAGGTGGTACCAGCTACTCCTGGGAACCTGCTGCGTTGTTAAACAATCCTGCCATTGCCAACCCTGTTGCAAATCCTGCTGTAAACAATATAAAATATGTAGTTACGGTAACCGGCGCCAATAACTGTATCAATAAAGATTCTTTTGTTGTTGCAGTGAAAGCTCTACCTGTTTTCACCGTTTCAGGAGATCAGTCTGTTTGTTTAAATAACAATGCCCAGCTGAATGCCACGGGTGGAAATTATTATGAATGGAGCCCGGCATCGCTGGTAAGTGATCCAGGCATCAGCAATCCAACGGCGGTTACTGCCATCACTACCGCTTACTCTGTGTTGATAAGAGATACTGCCTGTAACTATGATACGATCCTTAACACCAATATCGAGGTGTTACCCATTCCCGTTATCAACGCCAGCAAGTCGAATGATGTAAGTTGTGCTAACAAAAGTTCCCAATTAGAAGCGACCGGCGCAGCATCTTATAGCTGGCAGCCTGCTGCTGATTTAAATAATCCAGCCAGTTCCTCTCCTATTGCCAGTCCTGCTGCCACTACCACGTATACAGTAACTGGTACTAACAGCGACGGATGTACCAGTACTGCAACAGTTACCGTTGTAGCAGATTTCAGTGACCGTTCCTTATTCCAGTTAGCCAATGCGTTTTCACCGAACGGTGATGGCAAGAACGACTGTTTTGGACTGAAGTATTTTGGCATTGTAACTAATTTACAATTTATCATATACAACCGTTTTGGTGAAGTGGTTTTTGCTACCAGTAACGCCGCAGATTGCTGGGACGGTACTTTCAAAGGAAAGCCCTGCAACCCGGGCAACTTTGTTTACTATGTAAAGGCAAAAAGCAATTGTGGGAACGTGGAGAAGAAAGGAAATTTGGTACTTGTGAGGTAAAACAACTCAACTTATTATACTTTATAAAAAAATTTTAAATAAAAAAAGCGCATTCATATTATGTGAATGCGCTTTAAATCATATTGGTTTACTCAACTTACTCTTTCTTTTCGGCAGGCGCAGCTTCCACAGCAGGAGTTGCTTCAACGGGCTTCTTACAACACTTAGGCAAACGCTTGTAGGCATCTTCTTCCGCCGTTACATCATCGGCATCATAGCCAGCATTAGCAATGGCTGTTTTTACCTGCTCAATATTATTACGGTCTTTTAAAAAAGTAACCGTAGTGGTTTTCTTTTTTATATCCACTTTTACAGCAGTAATACCCGGCTCTCTTTTCATCAGGTAATTTTCAATCTTTGTTTTACACATTTCACATTGCACTCCAGGTGTTTTTATTTCTACTTTTTGAGATTGAGCAAAACCCATTGCAATAAAAGCAAAGAAGGATAATACGGTTAATGATATTGATTTCATCGTTCAAATTTTTTTAAAGGTAGGAATTATCTCCCCCACTCTGAGGGATTTTTGCGCCAGTTTAACAAAGTATCCTGCTGCTCCGCTGTTATCAGTCCTTTCTCCATGGCTGCTTCTATTAAGGAAGCATAATTGGTAAGCGACTGGTACGGCACCCCAGCATCTAAAAATGCTTTATCGGCCACATCAAAACCATAGGTGAAAATTGATACCATGCCTTCCACGATCAGGCCTTCTCTTTTTAATACCTCTACTACCTGCAGGCTGCTTTTGCCAGTGGAAATAAGATCTTCGATCACCACCACTCTTTGCCCTTTTTCATAAAAACCTTCTATCTGGTTTCCCAATCCGTGTTCTTTGGGTTTGGGGCGAACGTAGATATAGGGAAGCTTTAACTGGTCTGCCGCCATAGCACCCCAGGCAATGCCGGCCGTGGCTACCCCGGCAAGCATATCCGCTTCAGGAAATTTTTCAAACACCACATTGCACATTTCACTTTTTATAAATTCCCTGATATAAGGAAAGGACAATACTTTACGGTTGTCGCAATAAATGGGACTTTTCCATCCGCTGGCCCAGGTAAATGGTTGTGCAGGATTTAATTTTATTGCATTAACTTGTAACAGCTTTTCAGCAACTGCTTTTTCATTTGTCATGGCGCAAATTTATGCCAGCCACAACGCATTTTAAATTTTATTATGCACATCAAAATTTACTTCGGCGACAAACCTGTTTACCTCTGTGATGAGCTCAATGAGGAACTGCAAGAGATACTGCATCATCCCGATGCGGTGTTTATGGATGAGATTTCCAATGCAGGTATTAAATCATTGTTACACGAAATTGTAAAAGAAGAATTTCATGCCGGTGTATTGGTAAACAATAACCTGAAGGAACTAAAAAAAGCTTTCTTTAAAAATTTTACGCCTATAGAAGCGGCTGGAGGCATTGTAGAGAATGATAAAAAAGAATTGCTGTTTATTTTCCGCCTGGGTAAATGGGATCTGCCAAAAGGGAAAGTGGAAAAAGGGGAAGATATTGAAGCCACTGCTGAACGGGAAGTGGAAGAAGAAACCGGTGTAACGCAGTTGAAAATGAAAAAGAAAATCGGCGAAACTTACCACACCTACAATGCCTTTGGAAAACATTTTATCAAGACTACGCATTGGTTTCACATGACATGCCCATCTAAACAGGAAGTAAAACCGCAAACTGAAGAAGATATTGCTGAGGTCAAATGGGTGAAAGTAAAAGACATTAATGAACCGCTGGAGAATACGTATCCTTCGATAAAAGATATACTAACTCAATGGGGGAATTAAAGAGCCGTTTCTTGTTTCTCGTTTTCGGTTACTGGTTTCTTGTTTATACGTTCTTTTAGATTTTATACTTTCTGCAATTCAGCATAAAGTCTGCCTTCTAACAAACGAGTAACGAGTAACAAGAAACAGAAAATAAAAAAGAAAATCGGAGAAACTTACCACACCTACACTGCCTTTGGAAAACATTTTATCAAGACCGTTTCTTGTTCTCGTTTTCTGTTACTGGTTTCTTGTTTATACGTTCTTTTAGATTTTATACTTTTGGCAATTCAGGACAAAGCAGGCCATTTAACAAACGAGGAACGGCCAACAAGTAACCAGCAACGAGAAACTTTACAAAGCCTTCTTCAATATCGCCAACGTCAACCTGCTGATACAGATCAATTTTTCCGCGTCGTCGTAGATCCTGATATCCCATACATGCGTAGCGCCACCGAGGTGCAGCGGCTTAGCAATACCCGTTACAAATCCACTCCTTGCACTGCGTACATGGTTGGCATTTATTTCAAGTCCAACACAAATAAATTTATTGGGATCCAGTACTAATTGCGAAGCAACACTCGCAACTGTTTCAGCTAAGGCACAACTGGCACCGCCATGTAATAATCCGTAAGGCTGTTTGGTACGCTGGTCAACCGGCATTTTTATTTTTACATAATCTTCGCCGATCTCGGTCCATTCCATTCCTAAAAACTCTGCCATGGTGCCGGGCTCTATGGCTCCAAGGTCAGCTAATTTGATCGATTTGTTATACCAGATTGATGACATACAATATTTTTTAAGATGACTTATTATTTTTGATTGACTCATTTACCACGGCAGGTAAAAATTGCGATACATCCCCGCCGTTCTTTAATACATCCCGTACCAAGGTTGATGCCACAGATGTGTATTGGGGCAAACAGGTAAGAAAAACAGTTTCAATATGGCCATTGATACTTCGGTTCATATCAGCAATGGCTTTTTCATATTCAAAATCATTGACATATCGGATGCCGCGTAAAATAAAATTGGCACCGACCCTTTTGCAACATTCCACCGTAAGGCCTTCATATACCACAGCTTCCACCTTTGGTTCATTGATATAAATTTCTTTTATCCAGCCCAGTCTTTGCTCTTCAGAAAACATTGGCACTTTATTGGCGTTTCTGCCAATACCAATCACCACTTTATCAAACAAAGGCAATGCCCTGTTGATGATATCCGTATGCCCCATGGTAATGGGATCAAATGTTCCGGGGAAAAGGCAAACTCTCATATAATTAATTTGGAAATTGCTTGATTTGATAATTTAGAGATTTGATAATTTGAAAATTTGGTGATTGGGTTTTACATCATCAAATCATCAAATCGCTCCATCATCAAATCTTTTCATCATCAAATCATCAAATCGCTCCATCATCAAATTGATTTAATTACTCCTCCCCGCCAGCAAATACAACACCGCCATCCTTACTGCCACTCCATTCTCCACCTGGTTCAGAATAATGGACTGGTTACCATCTGCCACATC
>JAKQJG010000038.1 GCA_029561305.1 Bacteroidota bacterium
AGAATTAAAGTCAGACGAACATGCTGAAAACCTGGATCTGAGTTCACTTTTTCAGAGTATGATCGATCAGAGCAGGCAATTCAGGAATGAGTTAGGAACAGAAGTTCAGGTACTGGGAGAGGATATGGAAGAAGGAACCATGGTAAGTGGAAAATTATACCGTGCATGGATGGACGTGAAGGCGATGTTTACAGGAAACGACAGGCATACTATTTTATCATCCTGCGAAGGCGGCGAAGATGCAGCGCAGAAAGCTTACGAAAGCGCACTGGAAGAAGAAGACCTGCCGGCATTTTTGAGAGACATGATCAGCGGGCAAAAAGCATCATTAAGAGAAGCGCATGATCAAATTAAAGCACTGAGAGACCAGGCTAAGAAATAATTCGTTTGCAACAATCCGATGCCTGCCATTCGTTTTGAATGGCAGGCATTTTTTTAGTGATTTATCGGGCACTGGTTAACAGAAATTATTTTACTCGCCGTTGCAGGTAATTATGCTTCAAGCCTTTTTCTATTTGTTGCAGTCTTCAAAATAATATCGGGAATAGTTGGCAAAATCAGTCAGCATCTCTTGCAGTAAAATAGTTGAGCTATTTAAATAAGCGCTGCTTCGATTGTCTAATTCTCTTGATCAACATTAAGCCAAAGTGAGTTTATTTTACCTGTACTGGCACTGCCTGTCCCATCCGGTTGCCAATACCTAATTCTCCATAACTGTTAGCACCCCACGCAAATACTGCGTTGCTTGTATTCATTGCCATTGTGTGTGCCATGCCGGCAGTAACGGCAATCCAGTCTGTTGCACTGCCTATTTGCTGTGGCACCCGTTTATTACCGGGACTTCCCAGGCCAAGTCCGCCGTTATTATTGCTTCCCCAGCTCCAAAGTGTTCCATCCTTTTTTATAGCAACGGAATGGTGCTGGCCACATGCGGCAGTTTTCCAGTTGTTGCTGTTGCCCACCTGCACGGGTTGCCATTGTTTTACAACTGAATTGATACCTAGTTCCCCATTTTGATTGCTTCCCCAGGCCCAAAGGCTACCATCTGTTTTGATAGCTAAAGAATGACTTTGCCCCGCCGCAACAAAGGCCCAATTCTTATCGATCCCTATTTGTGTGGGTGTGTTCCGGGATGTGTTATCTCCGGTACCAAGCATCCCCCATGCATTGGCTCCCCATGCCCATAGGGTGCCATCTTTTTTTATGGCCAGTACATACTTTACACCTGCAACTGCCATCTTCCAGTTATTTTCTTTTCCTATTTGTATTGGCGTAAGACTGTTGTATGGATTGCCGCCCGTGCCCAGTTCACCGCTGCTGTTAATACCCCAGCCCCATAAGCTGCCGTTGCGTTTAATGGCTAAGCAAAATGATTCTCCTGCAGTAACGCTTATCCAGTTGGTATCCTTTCCTACTCTTGAAGGTGAAAACTGGTGTGTACGGTTTCCATTACCTACTTCACCATAATTATTATAACCCCAGGCCCAAATACTGCCATCTTTTTTTAGCGCAACCGTATTGTACGTGCAGGTGGACACACTTAAATAATCATTACCAGCAACCTGCTGAGGCTGCAGTGCATCTGCTTTATTGGCTATACCTAACTGTCCATATACATTTTGGCCGGTTGCATACAAAAGGCCGTTTCGGATAAATAAGCTGTGGCTTGTACCTGCTGATAATTTTTC
>JAKQJG010000289.1 GCA_029561305.1 Bacteroidota bacterium
GTCAATTACAAAACCAAAGAGCTTACGGTGAATTGCGTAAGATCCATGCAGGCACATTTCAACCCCGCTATGTATGAGGTGATCATAGTTGACAATGATTCCCATGATGGTAGTGCCGCTCACTTCAGAAAGGAATTGCCCGGAGCAATTGTTATCGAAAGCGAAAAGAATATCGGGTTTGGTTCTGCCAATAATCTGGGGGTGAAAGAAGCAAGTGGAGAATATATCTTACTGCTGAATTCGGATACGCTGGTAACAGCCAACATTTTAGAAAAGTTCGTGAGCTTTTATACCAGCAACAGCCATTTAAAGCCCGGGGTGGTGGGGTCGCCTTTGATAGATGAAGCCGGCAAAGTGATACATTCTTTTGGAAATTTTCCGTTTCCACTGAAGCTGTTTACAGGCAGCTGCAAAAGCAATGCTGAAACATTAAGAGACGCAGAGCAACATTATTTTGCGCCTACTAAAATTGTGGTAGGTGCCGATATGTTTATCAAAAGATCCGTGTTTGATGAAGCGGGTGGCTTTGATGAAAACATTTTTTTGTACGAAGAAGAACTGGAACTGCAATACAGGCTGCAGCAAAAAGGATATACCCAGTTCGTAATAAACGAAAAGAGCATCATTCACCTGGAAGGTCAATCATCGGGCAGCTGGTTCAAAAGGAAAAGCAGTTTTATAAGCCTTTGTTATGTCAATAGAAAACACCTGCCATACGGATGGTATATAATCAGCAGGCTCAGGATGATATTATTTGCCCTTATATTCTTTAAAAATCCCAAAACAACCTGGAAGGAAAAAGCCGCTTACCTTAAACTCAGTATCCTGGCAAAATGATTTGTAATAATGCGATTTAATTTCTCTCTTTTTTTTAAGGACGCCTCCCGTTTTTTTTTAAGAAAGCTGCGGCTCTTTGTCTTTAATATTTGGCAGAAGACTTCTTCTACTGATGATCTACCTGCGGATGATTGCGAAATTGATGTAGTGATAGCAGTGATAGAAAAAGATATGGCGGCACTGCCGCTTTGTATTGAAGGGCTCCGTAAAAACCTGGCTCACACCATCAAAAATATTTACCTGGTGGCACCGGCAAATGAAAGGATCGAAAATTTTGCTGAAAAGCATGGGTTGATTTTTACACAAGAAAGTACTGTGCTGGGCTACACCCCGGCATCAATAAATTATGTGTTGGATTCCGGTTTTAACAGGAGTGGCTGGATATTTCAACAGTTAATAAAGCTGTCGGGTAAAATTGGTACCTGCCGTCATTTTCTTGTAATTGATGCAGATCATATCCTGTTGAAAAGGCATAGTTTTCTTACCCGGGGTAAAACAATTTTTTACCAGTCATTTGATAACAACATACCTTATTATAATAATATTAAAAGGTTATTGGGTTTTTACCCCGTTCATTGGTTCTCCTATGTATCGCACAAAATGCTTTTTGATAAAGAACAACTGCAGCGGCTGCACGAGGCAATTGAAAAAAGAAACCAGTGCAGTTGGGACAAAGCCATCATCCGGAATTTGAAAACATCAGAGCATTCTGATTTTTCGGAGTTTGAATTGTATGGGCACTTTATGCCATCACACATGAAAATTCACCTGCCATGGAAAGAGCTGCCGTTGCATATTGACAAGTTGAGCAGTTTGGAAATACTCCGGCAATCCTACCCTGGAAATAGAAGCGTTACCTTCTCTTCGTACCTGCAAACACCAGGTATAAAATTTCAAACGGGCTGGAAAAGGTATTGGAAAAATAAATAGCCGGGGAGCAAAAAGGCTGTTTAAACGCCGCCTTGTTTTGTTACTTTTGCGTTTTTTATATACAGAACAAAACCTACTGAAGAATGCGTCAATTATTGAGGAAGCTGAAATTTTTAATGCCTTTGCTGCCGTACGCTGTTATCAACCGTATCAAAAAATCGGTTTATAAAAAGGAACTGGAAGAATGGAAGCAAAAAGGCTGCCCCGTGCCGCCACCACATATGGTAAAGCAGCTTACCATTGCCGGTTACCAGCAACAGTATGGATATGATACCCTGGTGGAAACCGGCACATTCATGGGAGAAATGGTGGAAGCACAGAAGAAAAATTTTAAAGAGATCATTTCTATTGAAATAGGCGACGATTTATTTGAAAAGGCCAAACAGCGGTTTCGCCAGGATAAAAATATTAAGTTGATCCATGGTGATAGCGGCAAAATGCTGCCGCAGGCAGTTAAAACCATTGCAGGCCCTGCTATTTTTTGGCTCGACGGGCACTACTCCAATGGTATAACGGCGATGGGTGATACCGAGTGTCCAATTTTTGAAGAACTTGATTCAATCTTCAGCAATAACAACCAGGATCATATTTTATTGATAGACGATGCCCGTTGCTTTACGGGGCAAAACGATTATCCTACAGTTGAAAAATTGAGTGAGTATATAAAGCGGAAAAAGCCTTCTTATGATGTACAGGTAAAGGATGATATCATAAGATGTGTACCTGCAAAAACAGCCTGATCAAAGCATTCGAATAATGGTGATCGTTAAAATATGGGGAGGTTTGGGCAACCAGTTGTTTCAATACAGTTTTGGAAAATATCTTTCGGTAAAACTCAGCACACCTGTTAAATACGATATTCAAACCACCAACAGCTTAAACAGCTTTACGCAAAGAAACTTCGTACTCTCTGCATTTAATCTGGATGTGGAAGCAGCATCGGCGGCAGAGGTAAACGAAAAAAAATACTTCAGGAATATCCAGCTGGCAAGAATGGAAAGAAAACTGGCGCAGCAATTTTCCTCCCTGTTTAAAAAACATTTTGTAGAAAAAAATACGCCGCAGCCGCCAGGCAGCCTTGCCATAAAAGATAATTGTTATTATGAAGGGTACTGGCAGAGTTATGAATTCCTGCAGCCTGTGGAAACACAACTAAGGAAAGAGATTACATTAAAGCAGCCATTCACAGGCAATGCCGCAAATACATTGGCATCAATACAACAGTGTGTACCGGTAAGCATTCATGTAAGAAGAACGGACTACCTGCAGCATGCAAATCTTATCAACTGCTCGTTGGAGTATTACAACAATGCCATTGCATATTTTAAAAAGCTATACGGCGATGTTCAGTTCTTCGTTTTTAGTGATGATATTACCTGGTGCAAACAGCATTTCATAGGTGCTGAGTATGCATTTGTTGATGGCAACAGCAATGTGGAGGATTTGATTTTGATGAGTAAATGCAATCATCACATTATTGCCAACAGCACTTTTAGCTGGTGGGCTGCATGGCTAAATAACAGTGCAGGAAAAAAAGTAATTGCACCCGGCA
>JAKQJG010000303.1 GCA_029561305.1 Bacteroidota bacterium
CCGTTTCTGTGGTAGTGGCGCTGCGTCCTTTACAAATAATTCGACCAATTTTGGCGCCATTGATTTTTACAATTGGAATTTTGGAGACGGAAATACATCAACCATTCAAAATCCAAACAACAGTTATTTATTGCCGGGCAATTATACTGTACAACTAATTGCCGCTACAGTAAATGGTTGCAGGGATACTACATTACTGACGGATACGGTGAAAGTCTTTAACCTGCCAACAGCAACGATCAGTGGAAACGATATTGTTTGCTTAACTCCTGCCAGTATTTTACAATACACAAGCAATATCAACAGTGTGGATGCCATTGCAGGATATCGCTGGAGTATTGATGCAGATAGCGTTGCCAACACTGCCAATTTGAATTATGATTACCGGCTGCCGGGTAACCATGTCATTACGCTGTTTATTCAAACGGTAAATGGTTGTGTTTTTTCTGTTTCAAAGAATATCATTATTGATTCTATTGTCACCGGCTTCTCTATTGCACCCGTTCGTTTCTGCGGTAGTGGTGTGGCTTCTTTTACCAATAACACTACTAATTTTGCTGCCATTGATTTTTACAACTGGAGTTTTGGAGATGGCAATACTGCAACAGACCAGGATCCAACCAATAATTATTTGTCGCCAGGAAATTATTCCGTACAGTTAATTGCGGCTACCATCAATGGCTGCCGTGACACCACCCGTTTTGTTGATACAGTAAAAGTTTTTAACCTGCCAGCTGCTACCATCAGTGGCAATGATATTGTTTGTCTTGTTCCTTCAACAAGATTGCAGTACAGCAGTACCATCTCCAGTGTGGATGCCATTGCAAAGTACCGCTGGAGTATTGATGCAGACAGTGTAGCCAATGCTGCAGATCTTGATATTGACTATCGGACACCAGGCAATCACACCATCACGCTTTTTATCGAAACGGTGAATGGTTGCACCTTCTCTGTTTCAAAAAATATCATCATTGATTCTATTGTCACTGATTTTTCTATTGCGCCAATACGTTTCTGCGGTAGTGGCGTGGCTTCATTTACAAACAACACAACCAACTTTGCCGCCATTGATTTTTATAACTGGAGTTTTGGTGATGGCAATACTGCAACAGATCAGGATCCAACCAATAATTATTTGTCGCCGGGAAATTATACCATACGATTAATTGCTGCTACCATCAATGGTTGCCGTGACACCACCCTTTTTACAGATACGGTAAAAGTTTTCAATCTTCCATCTGCTACGATCAGTGGCAATGATATTGTTTGTCTTGTTCCTGCTACAAGATTACAATACAACAGTACCGTGTCCAGTGTGGATGCCATTGCAAGATACCGCTGGAGTATTGATACAGACAGTGTGGCCAATACGCCCGATCTTGATTATGATTATCGCACGCATGGCACACACACCATTACTTTGTACATCGAAACAATCAATGGCTGTACGTTCTCAGTATCAAAAAATATCATCATCGATTCTGTGAAAACAGGTTTCACCATCAGTCAAAGTGAATTCTGTAATGATGGTACCGTTGAGTTCACCAATACCAGCAATGCTGCTTACCCTGTTAATTATAACTGGAGTTTTGGAGATGGCAGCGTACACAGTGGTGTTGATACAAGTCATGCCTACCTGGCCCCCGGTGATTATACCGTTAAACTTTTTGCGCTTACACAAAATGGCTGTGCAGACAGTACGGTTTTAATTGATACGATACATGTGTATGATTTACCGGTTGCAGGCATCAACGGCGACAGTATTCATTGTTTACCCGGTGTGTATCAATACAACCCTGTGATCAGCTCGGTGGATGCAATCGCACAGTATCAATGGTTTGTTGATAATGTGCAGCAATCCGTTGATTCAAATTTTATTTTTGATTTTACTGCGGGCAATCACACGGTGAGTTTAAAAGTAACTACCGTAAACGGTTGTACGGATTCCGTTGCAAGAAATATTATCATTGATTCTGTGAATGCAGCTTTTAGTATCAGTCAGCGGAAATTTTGTGGTGATACTGCCCGGGTGTTATTTACAGATAACACAGCGCATCTTTTTACTATCGCACAGTATGAGTGGTTGTTTGGAGATACCGGAAGTTCTTCGGCACAAAGCCCTGCGCATATTTACCAGCAGGCTGGTATATATGATGTACAGCTGGTAACAACTACCGAACATGGTTGCACGGATACTGCCTTGCTGCAAAGAGCGATCGAAATATACCGTAACCCGGTTGCCATCTTTAGCGGAGACAGTATTCATTGTTCACCCGGCAACTATTCATACATCAGCACTTCTACTTTTAATGACCCGATCAGCCAGTATCAATGGAGGGTGAATACGATCAATGCCGGTGCCGATGATACACTATCGTACAATTTTGTTCCGGCCGGTTTATATAATGTGAACCTGCAGGTAACAACAGATAAAGGTTGCACCGATGATACAACAAGACTCATTGTTATTGATTCGGTTGCTGCCAAATTCAGTATTGTCAATCCAAGGATCTGCGGTGATACAGGAACAGTACAGTTTACCAATTTGTCTGCATCCAGGTTCAATAACATGAATTATGAATGGAGTTTTGGTGATGCACAAACCAGCGTTGATGTAAATCCTGCACATTTTTATACGCCAGCCGGGAGGTATGTACCCTCATTAAAAGTAACTACTGCTTATGGGTGCAGCAGCATATTTGAATCTGCGGATACCGTGGTTATTTTCAGAACGACAACGGTTCTGATAACAGGTGATGCAGAAAAATGTATGCAGAATGTATTGGTTTACCGCCCGGTGATCTTTACAGAAGATGCCATCACCAATTATACCTGGAGGTTGAATAATACAGTAGTGAGTACAGTGGATTCCCTGCGCTACGATTTTACAACAGCCGGCAATTACACAGTGGAATTAAATGTGCGTACCAGGTTTGGTTGTAATATCACCGTCAGCAAACCAGTTGTGATTCATCCCTTGCCAGTACCGGCTGCTGCGCCTGATACCACGATCTGTTTGGGTGGCGTTGTTACATTGAGAAGTTTTGATGGTGTCAGCTTTCAATGGGATGCCTCTCCATCACTGCAAAACATCAACACAGCAACGCCAACGGCTACCCCCATAGCAACTTCATTTTATTTTGTAACCGTAACCAACCAGTTTGGCTGTGTGCAAAAAGATACGGTGAAGGTGCAGGTAGACGAACCGGTAAATCTGCAGGTAAGCGGAACCGATAGTTTGTGTTTTGGTGAGAGAAGACAATTGACCGCCGGCAGCACCGTTAATAATTATGTATGGAGCCCGGCGCAATCGCTCAGCAACCCTTCAGCCGCTGCTCCTTTTGCAACACCTGATACCACCACCACATACCGGGTAATTGCCTTTAGCAATAATGTTTGTAAAAGCGATACGGGCTTTGTTACGCTCTATGTGGGCTATAAGCCATCGGTTTCTGCCGGGGCAGATCGAACGGTTGCCAATGGCACCACTGTTCAGTTATCGGCAAATATCACCGGCACAAATATCAGCAGTATTTTATGGTCACCGGCAACGGGATTGAATTGCACTGCCTGTGCCACTCCGCAGTTTATTGCAGATGATAATATTACCTACCGGGTTACAGTAAACACTGAATATGGTTGCAGTAATTTTGATGATGTACGCATTGCTGTTATTTGTGGAAAAAGCCAGTTGTTTATTCCCAATGCCTTTACACCCAATGGTGATGGGCTCAATGATATTTTCTATATAAAAGGCTATGGTCTCTCCCGTATCAAACATATCGCCATCTTTAACCGCTATGGTCAAAAAGTTTTTGAAAAACATGATATCCCCGTTGGCGACAGGTCGCATGGATGGGATGGTGCCACCCGTAATGAACCAGGCAGTACTGGTGCCTTTGTTTACATCCTGGATGTGGTGTGCAAAGATGGACAAGAATTCAGCTATAAGGGTACGGTAATGCTCATCAGGTAAGTAGAAGTATCCTTTCAAAAAAAGTCTGCATTTATCTACTAAAAAATTAGTTTTTTTGCCGGTTTTCTATATCTTTAAATCAGCATTTCAATCCTTTCCCTTACAGAATCCCTTAGCACTGGTTTTTACAGCGCCTTACAATGTCCTCCATCTAAATTAAAAAATGATCAATAAGCATTGTGTATGCTCGATTGAATATTTTGATCTCTTTAACCCACTGTGTATGAAATTTTTATTTTTATTGTCCCTTCTATTTTCAACAGCATTACTGCAAGCCCAGTCTGTATGTCCTGAAAATATAGATTTTGAAACGGGCAGCTTTGCCAATTGGCAGTGCTTTACCGGCAGTGTGGAAGACAATAACAACGAGAACCAGATCAGGTTAGATTCCAGTGCTCCTGTAGCCAACCGGCATGAAATGATCGATTACAATACGGCTGGTTTTGATTACTACGGCGGTTTTTTGCAAGCCTGCCCTTATGGAGGCCGCTATGCGGTAAAGCTGGGGAATGATGATGTAAACAATGGTGCAGAAGGGATATCATATGAATTCCAGATCCCGCCATTTGCTGATACTTTTAGTCTTACCTATTATTATGCCGTGGTATTCCAGGATCCGGATCATGACCTGTTTCAGCAGCCTCGTTTTTTTGTTTCTGCTTATGACGTGGAAACAGGCCGGGTGATTGACTGTGCATCTTATGACTACGTATCGAATGGCTCTATTCCTGGTTTCCAGGTATCAACAGTAGACAATATCGTTTTGTACAAAGAATGGACACCTGCATCTATCGATTTTGCCGGATATTCAGGCAGGAGGGTAAGACTGGAATTTAAAACGGCTGACTGTACAAAAGGCGGACACTTTGGGTATGCCTATCTTGATGTGGGAACAGGTTGTGGTGGCGTGATGGCGCTGGGTGCTCTTTGTGAAGGTGCCGACAGTGTGGTATTGACGGCGCCATATGGTTTTGAACACTACACCTGGTACAATAGCAATTACACAGCAGTAATTGGAAATACCCGCCTGGTTACCTTGCGGCCACTACCAGCCATCAGCAGCCTTTTTCATGTTGACATGATACCTTATCCAGGATATGGCTGCAGGGATACGGCTGATGCACTAGTCACTGTGTTGCCCATACCAGATACGCCGTCAGCTTTTAACATAGGCTATTGCAGGGGAGATGTATCCACAAGGTTACGTGCGCAACCCTGGCCTGGTTATGAACTGGTGTGGTACAGCAGTGAAAACGGTACGGGCAGCACCAGTCCGCCCACACCTTCAACAGCTGTTACCGGTGTTTTTAACTATTGGGTAAGCCAGCGATCCTTAATGGGCCGTTGCGAAGGACCGAGGAAAATGATCACGGTCACAGTGTCGCAACCACCCATTGTTTCTTTTACGATCAATAGCGACAGGCAGTGTTTGGTGGGGAACGATTTTTTATTTACCAGTACCACCACCAGTACGGCCGCGGAATCTGTTTATTCATGGAATTTGCCGGATAGTTCTGTTTCCGGCCAGCTGATCAATCATCATTTTTTAAACCCGGGCAGGTACCCGGTTACGCTGAGTGTCACCAATCCATCCGGTTGTAAGAAAAGCCTTACCCGTTATGTTTCCATCATTGATAAACCTGTGGCAGATTTTTCTTATCCGCCGGTGATCTGTGAAAATCAAACAAACATCAGCCTCCAGAACAGTTCTTATGTGCCGGGTGGGGTGGGGCAGATCAATGCCTGGTGGTGGCAGATAGGCGGTACCGTTAGTAACGTTCGTACACCCCCTTCTTTTATCGGAAATGTTGGCAGCCTCCCGGTGAAACTGGTTGTTACCACTACCGAAGGCTGCCGTTCAGATACAGCGGCGGAACTGCTTGAAATTTATCATAGCCCTTTACCGGCATTTACTACCAGTGCCACCTGTAACAATGAAATTATCCGCATTACCGACAAATCTGCTATGCCGGCTGGTGCTGCAGGCAATGTAGTAAAATGGAACTGGACCTACAATGGCATTCCCTTCTCCAGCAGCCAGCATCCCGAAGTGTTCCTGCCGGCAGGCAATCATCAAGTGGAGCTACAGGCAGAAAGTGACCGGGGTTGCAAATGGAGGATTGCTGATACTGTGCTGGTGGTATATCCAAAGCCATCCATACAACTTTCCATTTCAGACTCCTGTGTATTCAGGGATATAGTATATCGGGCGTCCACTACCTCGGCCGTGGCAGTAGATAAATGGTTATGGAATTTTGGTGATGGTATTGGTGAGGGCAGTACAATAGTCAACCGCAAATTTGAAAGGGAAGACAATCATGTCATTACATTGATAGGTCAAACCATACACAGCTGCAAGGATACCATTATCAGGCCCTTTACGATTTATTATAACCGGAGCCGGGCTTATACAGATACCATCACTGCAAAAGATGAACCGGTGCAATTGACCACCACCTATGATGTGAATATGCAATGGTACAAATGGACACCATCCACGGGGCTTAACAGTGACCATATCAGCAATCCTGTAGCCACTTACGACCTTGACCAGGTATATGAATTGAATACCATGACAAAGCAGGGATGCGACAGCAGGAGCAGGATCTTTGTGCGGCGATATAAAGGACCTGAGTTGTATGTAGCCGGTGCGTTTACCCCTAATGGTGATGGTAAAAATGAAATACTGCACGTGTTCCCGGTGGGCATCCGTTCCTTTGAATATTTTAGTATTTATAACCGGGCAGGGGTATTGCTTTTTAAAACCTATGATCAAAACGCAGGATGGAACGGCATGTACAAAGGCGCTTATGTGGATCCGGGCAATTATGTGTATGTGGCACGGGCGATCGATTACAAAGGGAATGTGATGATGCGAAGAGGTAATGTGGTATTGCTGCGGTAACCGGCTTTGTTTTAAACTTCAAGGGGCATTTTTTGACTGCAATTCAAACCAACGCTGTTGTTGTTTGGCGCTGAATGATGTAGCTTTATCGCCTAAACACCGCTGTATGAAAAAAATATGCTGCCTGCTTTTATTGCTGATTTCTTTTTGTGATAGTTCAATTGCTCAGAAAAAAAGAGCGCCTGTAAAAAGGGCCAAAGTTTATCATCCTGCCTGGAGCCTGCAAGGAAATATTTACGAGGTTAACGTTCGCCAGTACACGAAGGAAGGAACCTTTAATGCGTTTGCAAAACATTTACCCCGTTTAAAGAAAATGGGTGTGCAGATCGTATGGTTCATGCCCATCAATCCCATTAGCGTAGCAGACCGCAAAGGTACCATGGGCAGTTATTATGCGGTGGCTGATTACACGGCTGTAAATCCCGAGTTTGGTACGTTGCAGGACTGGAAGAATACCGTGAATAAAATTCATGCACTCGGTATGAAAGTGATCATCGACTGGGTGCCCAATCACGCTGGTGCAGATCATCGCTGGTTGACGGAGCATCCTGATTTTTTTATAAAAGATAAAGATGGCAAAGCGGCGATTCCATTCGACTGGTCAGATACCCGGCAACTTGACCTAAGCAATATGGAAATGCAGGACAGCATGATCGCTGCCATGAAATACTGGATCGTCAATACGGGCATTGATGGTTACCGGCAGGATGTGGCCTGGAATGTTCCGGAAACTTTCTGGAAGCGTTGTATAAAGGAACTAAACAAAGTAAAGCCCGGCATGTACTGGCTGGCAGAAGGCGATAAGGATTATTTGCATCGCAGTGGTTTTGATGCCACCTATCCCTGGGAGATGTTTCATATGATGGAAAAAATTTCGGCAGGGGAGCGGCCTGCTTTTGGTTTGGATAGTATAAGGATCAAATATGATTCTGTGTATCCATCTTATGCACAGATGATGTACTTCACGAGCAATCATGATGAGAACAGCTGGAACAGGGCGGACTATGGAACTTTTGCAGGGGCAAAACATGCACCTTTCGCTGTATTCACTCAAACGATGCACAAGAGCGTACCGCTTATTTATAGTGGACAGGAAGAACCGGTATTGAGGAAGCTGGAATTTTTCGAGAAAGATCCTATTGAATTTAAAGACTTCAAAAGACAAAAATTTTATACAACGCTCCTGGCTTTAAGAAAAAGAAATCCAGCGCTAGCATCGGATGCATCGTTTAAAAAAGTAATGGTAGGTAATGAAAATGCCTTGTATGCTTTTGTAAGGGAGAAAGCCGGGAAAAAAGTGCTGGTGATATTGAACCTCAGTAAAGATGAACAGGAAATCAAAGTGGACGATATTGCATTGTGGGGAACACCTTACAATGTATTTATGGGTACCAAAGAAAAATTAGGCGGTGATGAATGGAAAATAGAACCATGGGGTTATGTTGTGTATGAGTATTGATCTTTTTATGAAGTGATTGATATCGGGTGCAGTCAAAAGCTGCACCTTTTTTATTTAGCCATTTATTCACGGACCATCAAATATATTTGCACCGGTTATCTGTTTCTGTAATTTAATTAAGGTTCATGCGCTACAAATATATACTGGTGATTTTTTTATTGAGTGCAGCAACGGCAAGTTCACAATCATTGCCATTAGAGAAATTGCCGCAAGGCAAAACAGCGCCTGTTATCAACGGGGCATTGAACCGTATCACTAACGGCAACATGCAAGGCTTTTACAAAAAGCTGCTGCAGGTAAAAGAACGTGACAGCGGCGTGGTGAATATCATCCATATTGGTGATTCACATATTCAGCCTGATTTTATATCATCAGTTGTTCGGAACAACCTGCAGGCTTTTTTTGGCAATGCAGGGCGTGGTCTGGTGTTTCCGTACCAGGTTGCCAGGTCAAATGCCCCCTTGGATATCCAGTCATCCTCTAATACCAGCTGGCAGTATAACCGGCTGGCACACCCGGAGATACCTATTTATTGCGGCATTGCAGGTCATGTGATAAAAACAACCAGGGCCATTGCCAAAATTAATTTTGCGTTGAGGGATAATTTAAATGGTCCGCAGTATTTTAACCGGCTGAAGTTTTTTGTGGAGAAAGCGGTATCCACCTCCTGGATGCTGGAAACAGACAGCACTAATATGCCGGCAATGATCACGGGCAGTAATCCTGATCTGCCGTATGAAGAGGTGTTGCTTGATAAACCAGTGAATAAATTCACCCTCACGGCGCATACAGCATCAAACCCACAGCATTTTTATGGCGTATCACTCGAGAATGGCGAACCCGGTGTAAGGGTGCATACCATCGGCGTGAACGGAGCTAAATATGATCAGTACAATCAACAACCCACCTTTTGGGAACAGCTACCTGCACTTGCTGCCGACCTGGTGATCATTTCATTGGGTACCAATGAGGCACAGGCGGGTACATTTATAGAGGATAAGTTTTTAGAACCGGTGGACACTTTTATAAACCGGGTAAAAGAGATCTTCCCGGGAGCAGCCATCTTGATAACAACGCCGCAGGATTCTTATAAAGGGAAGAAATCGAATACCGTAATGAGGGAACTGAATTATTCACTGGCTGCTTATTGTCAAAAAAATAATATCGGCCTGTGGGACCTGTACAAGGTCACTAACGGTTACGGGTCAGCTAAAAACTGGTTTCGTAGAGGTTTGCTCAATAAAGACAAGGTTCATTTTACTGCTGCAGGTTATGACCTACAGGGAAAATTATTATTCAATGCGCTGGCCAGGGGGTACAATGATTTTTTGTTGCGTCAATAGTAAGTATATTGTTCAAATAAAAAGTCCGTGGTTGTAACGCCACGGACTTTTTTTATTTGTCAGAGATTTTTATTGTTGTACCAGCAGGTTCCCGATCACCCTGAATTTTTTTCCTGCCATTACGGTGAGTTTGGCTCCCGGAACAAGAATCTGCGGTATGTTCAGCACGCTTTCTGAATTACCAGTTGGGTTTACCCTGATTTCAGAACAGGAGAGCAGTTTTGCCGGTGGCATTTTTCCATTGAGCCAGTTAGCCTGGTTATTCCAGTTGCCGCTTCCGGTAAAAGTATACACAGGTAATGCTATATCAATACCATATTTATTACTCAGCACATTTTGTGAAATACCACAGGCATTTCCTGTGATCATCAGGCAATGAATACTGTCATTTTGTGCAAGTCCGGTTGCGATGTATGTTTCTTCAATAGCGCCATTGATGTCAACATTGTTTTTCATCCATTGGTAAGAAGGGCCGGCACCTGTGTTACTGGGTGTAGCAAGGAATGAAACGGTTGAACCGGAACATTGAGGATTGTCACCTTCCTTCATACTAACAGAAACTGTAGCGGCATCGGATGAATTTACAGACATTATAATGGGTTCCGATGCGATCTTTCGAACTTCGTTCATTCCAAATAACATATTCGGTCTTCCGGTGGTGGTGGCAGATGCGGCAATCCTGGAACAGGCATCCAGACCTTCCTCATTATCCATCCTGAAATACGTAGTAGCTGTAAATGGAGCATAAGTCATATTATTCTGATAACTGGCAGTACCATAAGCACCGTTTGCAAAACAAATATCAATGAGAATATTAGAGGCGCCGTTCCAGTTAAATGGCTGATCAAAATAATGGGTATTGACTTTGTTTGTTTCCGGCAGATAATTTACAGGTCCGTAAACTGTTGTGAATGCAGGAGACTGAAAAGTATTGGTGAGCTGATTAAGATCTGTGGAGGCAATTTTAATAGTATACCCCATCAGCATGGCAGGGTTTCCAACTGCACCGCCTATACTAAATCCAAGAGAAGAAATATTGCCTGCTGTGATACCCATTGCTGTTAGTTCCTCAGCTTTTACTAGATACTGTTGGCGGCCATTCCCATAATAAGTAGGGTATGCTGCGCCTACAACCGAAGTAACTGAATTTGTTATTGTTCCACCGCCGAATGCGTATTTGGCGGGACAAATCGGTTGTAATGAAACTTCACATGTCACGTTTTGCCCGTTTGTTAGTGATGTTGTTGAAAAGGTATCGCTGTTGCCTCCGACATTCACTCCGTCTATTTTCCACTGATAGATGACATTTGAACTTGCAGTAATAGTTGCTTTAAAAACAGTAGTATCACCCAGGCATTGGGGATTGTTTCCACTTATGATAGCAGTGTGAATAGACGGAACACTTGAAGCTGGAGTAATGTCAATAGTAATCACTTCAGACGTATCTTTTACATTATTAAGACAAGTAATACTGGAAGTGATTTCACAACTTACTTGCTGACCGTTTGTGAAAAACATATTTGTATAAACAGGGCTGTTGAAACCGACATTAACGCCGTCTACTTTCCATTGATAAATAGGTGTGTCTCCTCCATTAGTGGTGGTGGCGGAAAAGGTAATAGGGGTTAGGGAACAGGACGGATTACTGCCAGAAATGATACTGATATTAATTTCTGCCTTTCCACCCACCGGTGCAATATTTACAATAAATGGTTGTGAAGTTGCAGTAAGCGTATCACATTGGAAAGATACTGTATAGGAACCCGCCATGTTTACTTCAATTGAACGGGTGGTTTCGCCTGTTGACCACAAATAATTTTGCTGTTCACTTGAAGTTAAAATTATACTTTCTCCGGCACAAATATCATTTGACCTGTTGCCAGTGATTACTGGTGGAGGGTTTTGCTTTGTCAATCTTATTGGCACAGCCGCAACATTATTTGTTTCATCACTTTCAAGAAATACATTATTCGGGTCTGTTATAGAAACTATATAGTAGTCCCCGTTGCAAACCCCATCAAGATAAATTGGCTCGTTAAGGCTAGCTACATATGTATCCAATTTGCCCGGAAAAATTCCCTGATTTAACCTGCAGCCACTTTCAAAACCAAAATTGTAATTGGGGAAATTTGTAAGTGGGGCACCATTATTATCAACACATATACCTGGCCTGTTAGAACAACTGCCCAGGTTAATAAGACAGTAACTTTGTTTTACGCTGGTACCTATAATCGGCCAGTTTCTTGGATCAGGATCTGCGGTCGCTTTTCTTAAAGTAAAGTCTGCCCAATGATCTACATGCAAGTGACCATGTTCTGGGTGAAAGGTCATTTGACCTGCATCCCTGTCATAAAATCCAAGCGTATCAGTACCCGGTATCTTCCTATAGATTCTCTGTCTTACTATATGGGTTAAGTTCTGTCCATTAGGACACGGAACGTTACACGGCGCAGGAATTCCATTGCAGAAGCAGGAATCAATTCCAAAAATCTCAAGTGGTCCGTACCCAATATTGGGGGTAGTATTTCCTACTTCAAGTCTTCCTAAATACTCGGTTGAACTGGATTGTATTTCCAATGCGGATGCGGTTACATCGGGCAGTAAATCGCAACCAGAAGCGTTACCGGGACATACCAATCCAGCCTTAATAAATGGCCCTTGCGGTCCCAGGTTGTTTCCGCCAAGTCCATTGCCCTGCGGCGGGTCATCACTAAAAGAAATACTTGCAAAACGTATGGAACCGGTATCGGGGCTGTTATCGAATGCAATTAGCATCCAGTCGCCGTTGGGATTCATTCCACTATTAAAATTGCTCAAACTTCCTGTTGGTAAAAAAGTACCTGTATAAGGTGGAACGCCCGCCTGAAATGGAACCCCATCAAGTCCGAGGCAAGTTCCAATAAAATTTTCGCCGGCCGCCCCCTGGCCTTCTACAAGGATAACAGAATTTCCATTGGGGGCGACAAGAATTAGTGTAAGGTTTGTTTTATCGCTGTGCATTACATCGAAACAAACTTTTGAAAGTCCAAAATCCAGGTTGATACTGTTGGGAAGCCCGGAAACAGGGATATAAAGGGTATCCATGATATTGGAATTGATGGGCGAATATCCATTCCAGCTAAACGTTTGGGCCTTGGATAATAAAGAACAAAGAAGCAGTACTGCGGTAAAAATTTTCCTCATTTGGTTTAAATAGTTTTGGTATAGAAAGCGCTGAAATAAGGGGAAAACAGCCTGCACAGTGTAGCGGATCGATCGAGTGTATAAAGTAAAGGAATTTTTTTTACATATATGGTTAAGTTTCAGCTATCAAAGAGGGGCTGAAGGGGCCAGGCGTTGCCTGAATTTCAAAATAGCAGTTAAATCCTTGAATTTAATTCAGCACTTCGTACAAAATGGTTTCAACAGATTTATTTTTTAAGGCAGCAGGACCAATTTTTTGACAATTAAAAGACTGCTTTACTTTTTCGTAGCACTGTTCGGTGATCACTACCTGGCTTACTCCGGCAGCACTTTGTAAGCGCTGGGCAGTGTTCACCGTATCGCCGATAACGGTATAGTCCAGCCGCCTGAGTGTGGCAGAGCCAATATTGCCGCTGATCATTTCACCACTATTGATGCCAATGGCTACCTTGGGAGAAAAGCCATGTTCGTTGGGGAGACTGTCAATTTTATTGCGGATGGTAAGACAAGCGTCAATGGCCCTGTCGAGGTGGTATTCGCCTTTAAAAACAGCCATTACACAGTCGCCGATGAATTTATCCACGGTTCCTTTTTGAGCGATCACTTCTTTTACGATCACATCAAAATAATCATTCAGCATTTTTACTACGGTATCCGGGTTTTCTTTTTCGCTGATGGCGGTAAACTGGCAGATATCGATGAACGCCACAGAGGCTTCCACGGTTTCATTTTCCATCAATGATTTTTCATACTCACGGGTACCCATAAAGCTGAGTACGTTTTCATCCACATACATCCGCAGGATATTGTTTTCCTTGATGGCCTGCAGTGTTTTTTTCATCTGGATCACATGCTGAATGGTCTTTTGCATAGTGAGTTCCAGGTCTTCAAAGTTCACGGGTTTGGTTACAAAATCAAATGCACCGCGGTTCATGGCCGTGCGGATATTGTCCATATCGCCATAAGCAGACACCATCACTGTTTTGGTGAGGGGCGAGGTTTCATTAAGTTTGGTGAGCAGGGTAAGTCCGTCCATTTCGGGCATGTTGATATCGCTGAGTACGATCGCAATATCCGGGTGCTGCTGCATCTTATCCAATGCTTCATTGCCATTGTGGGCAAACACAAATTCATATTGCTGTTCTCTTATCTTCTGCCTGAATTTTTGCCGGATAAGGACTTCGAGATCCTCTTCGTCATCTGCCACTAAGATCTTGGTCATGCTGTAATTGTTTTCAGTTTTTCCTTTAATGCGGTAAAGTCAACTGGTTTGGTTAAGAAATCATCAGCGCCTAATTTCATGGCCTGCTGGTAATTTTCATCATCGCCGTAGGCAGTGATCATCATAACCACCGGCGGAGGCGCCTCATATTTTTGTTTGATGTGCTGTAGTAATTGCAGTCCGCTCATGCCGGGCATATTGATATCACTTAATATCAGTACGGCTTCATGATTATGTGTTTTCATGTAATCCAGTGCTTCTTCGCCCGAGTTGGCAAAGGCAAAATCCATTTCTCCATTCTTGATCTCCCTGCGAAAGCGCTGTTCAAAAAGTGTTTTTACATCTGTTTCGTCGTCAACAACTAATATTTTCATTTGCAGTATTTTACGCCGGTAAGATAATGATAAAAGTGGTAGTAAGCAGGTTGCGTTTTATACAAGATATTCACGAACTTTTTGTTGAATAATTTCTTTTACAGACTCCCAGGTTTGTTTTTTCAGGCTGATGGGGTCTTCACTTTCTTCCGCATCGGCAAAATAGGTGACCGCCTGTGGAACGGTGATCAACAAATTCTGGTTACCGTATTTCTCTTTATGAAAATGTATAAAATCGGCAATAGAATAATGCTGCAGCAATTCTGCGATATCCCAAAAATCTTTCTTCTTGCCCCGGCC
>JAKQJG010000310.1 GCA_029561305.1 Bacteroidota bacterium
GACAGCGTGGAAATCTCGTGCCACGGGTCACTTTACATCCAGGACGCCCTGTTGCGTACCCTGGTTGAAAACGGTGCAGTAATGGCCGGTCCAGGGGAATTTTCCCAGCGTGCTTTCATGAACGGCAAGATGGATCTGGCGCAGGCCGAGGCTGTGGCCGACCTGATTGCCTCGGAAAACCGCACTTCCCACAAACTGGCCATGGACCAGATGCGGGGCGTTTTCTCCCAGGAACTTTCCGTGCTGCGGTCCCGTCTGCTGGAGCTGGCCTCGCTCATGGAACTGGAACTGGACTTTTCCGATGAAGACGTGGAATTTGCAGACAAACAGGAGCTACGCTCCCTGGTGGATTCGCTGCTGGTACGCATCGGCAAACTTTGCGATTCTTTCAGTATGGGAAATGCCATGAAAAAAGGCGTCCCGGTTGCCATTGCCGGATTGGTGAACTCCGGGAAATCCACCCTGCTGAACGCCTTGCTGGGCGAGGAAAAGGCGTTGGTAACCCCGGTGGCTGGTACCACGCGCGATACCATTGAAGATGTGCTGGTGGTGGATGGGATCCCCTTCCGGTTCATCGATACGGCCGGGCTTCGGCATATTGGCGAGGTGGACGAAATGTCCCAGGAACATGTTGAAAAGCTGGGCGTGAAACGTTCCCTGGAAACCATCCGTTCTGCAGCCGTTTTGATGCTTGTTCTGGACGCTTCCCGGCCGGAAACCTACACTGAAAGCCTGCAATCGGTTGCTGTGTTTAAAAATGAACACATCTTGTTCATTATTAATAAAATTGACCTAGTATGTAACATAGATGTTACATTGGCTGGATTTATGAACACACTATGTAACACTTATGTTACACTCTGCAAATCAAACGCTGTTATCATACCGGTATCTGCGTCTAAAGGTGTTGGTATTGAGGACATTAAGAACACCTTAGTAGCCAAAATCCGGCCGGATCTGGACCGGAACGCCATCATACTGACCAACCTGCGCCATTACCAGGAACTTCGTGCTGCCGGAGAAGCCTTGCAACGCGTTCGCGAAGGCCTGGATGCCCGGCTGAGCACCGATCTGCTCACCCCGGACCTGCGCCAGGCCCTGCACCATATCGGCAGCATAACCGGTGAGATTACCCCGGATGACATCTTGGGTGAGATCTTTGGGCGTTTCTGTATAGGAAAGTAATCACCACAAAACAAGCAAACACCAAACAAGTATTAAACCCACTTAAAGCCCTGAAATAAGGGCTTTTTTATTGGTGCAAAGTTATTATTTATTTTGTGATGTTATACGTTTATTCGGTACAAATTTGTACCTTTGTTGTACCATTTTAGAAAGTGGCTATTTTTTTGACTGAATTTGTACCCCGTTTGGTTTACATAGTTTACAGAATAATACACTTTCAAACAGAATGGAACACTTTTAAAGGTATTGGAAACAGAAAAAAGATACAATGAGCAGTAATATACAAGTGCAGCGTATTTGTCAGCATTGTGGAGCGGAATTTACAGCCCGTACAACGGTAACTAAATACTGTTCGGATAAATGCAGTAAGTCAGCATACAAAGCCCGTAAACGAGCCGAAAAGGTGCAAAAGTCAAATACCGAAACCAAACAGATAAAAACCAAACCTATTGAGGAATTGAAAGCAAAAGAGTTTTTGACCGTTTCAGATGTTTCAAAGTTAGTGGGTTGTTCCCGTCAAAACGTGTACAAACTAATAAATACGGGAAAGCTGAAAGCAACAAACATACTGGAAAAGAAAACCATTGTAAGACGTTGCGACCTTGACAAACTATTTAAAGAAGTTCCCGAAATTGAAACCATACCCGAACAACAAAAACAGGAATTGAGCGACTGGAAACAGGCAGGGGCGTTTGATATTACCGACTGTTACACCATAAACGAAGTGTTGGAAAAGTACAGCATATCGGAAACAGCCTTGCAAAACCTCATCAAACGGGAAAGCATACCCAAAATAAAAATGGGTTGGTATGCCTATGTACCAAAATCGATAATTGATAAATATTTGAGTTGAGCAAAAAATAAAGTTTGTTTTAGAGAGTACCAAAAGTAACTTTAGTAACTAAGCATAAAGGACAATGACAACAAAAGTAACATTAAGACAAAAGAAAATAAGCAAGGGACGGCAAAGCCTGTATTTAGATTTTTACCCGGCTATACCACACCCCGAAACAGG
>JAKQJG010000006.1 GCA_029561305.1 Bacteroidota bacterium
AAATAAAAAACCTCACATTTCTGTGAGGCTTTGTGGGAGTTGACGGGGTCGAACCGCCGACCCTCTGCTTGTAAGGCAGATGCTCTAAACCAACTGAGCTAAACTCCCTTTTCCCGTTTTGGGAGTGCAAATATAGGGCAATAATATTTCCAGCAAAAAAAAATTTTAAATAAATAAAAGTGCGACTGGTTTCCCGTCTCTTACACCTGCAAACAATCTTCGTTGTGCATCAGGTATTATTACATCTCACCGCATTTTTTACCTCTTAATTGGTTTATTCTTTCACACTGCTTACTTTCATTGCACAAATGATAACTGCCTGGTATAAAAGATCAACAACCGTCTTTAAAAAAAACAAAATAGCGCTTGTAAAAAGCGGGCAGCCGTATTTTTCGCTGTTACTCAAACTTATTAATGAAGCCAGCCATAGCATCCACCTGCAGGTATATATTTTGGAAAGTGATGAAACAGGTACCAGCGTGGTAAATGCATTGGTGGCAGCAGCTAACAGAGGTGTACAGGTTTTTGTACTGGCAGATGGATATGCTTCCCAATCATTGAATGACAGCCTGGTGGAGGAGATGGAATCAGCGGGTATCCGTTTCCGTTTCTTTAATCCTATACTCCGGAGCCGTAATTTTTATTTTGGCAGAAGGCTGCACCATAAAGTATTTGTGACCGATGCACAGCATTGCCTCGTGGGTGGTATCAATATTGGCGACCGGTATAATGATGTTGGCGAAACAAGGGCGTGGCTTGACTTTGCACTGCATGCAGAAGGAGCAGTGGCGGAAGCACTCTGTAAGTTCTGTTTGAAAAGATGGACACGGTTTGAACAACATGCTGCCTCTTACGATTGTAAACCAGGAAAAAAAACCGCAACATCCGGCAATGAATTCACTGGAGAAATAAGGATCAGGGAAAACGACTGGGTAAAAAACAAAAATGATATTTCATCTTCCTATAAACAATTGCTGAGAACGGCGCAGGAAGAAGTGATCATCTGCTGCAGTTATTTTTTACCCGGCGTTATCATCCGAAAAGTATTTGCGGCTACCGTAAGACGGGGGGTTACAATAAAAGTGATCATCGCCGGCAAAACAGATGTACCAGTGTCAAAATATGCAGAGCGCTGGTTGTACGACTGGATGCTGAGGAATAATATTGAGCTGTACGAATACCAGGCCAGTGTGCTGCATGCAAAAGTGGGTACCTGTGACGACCAATGGCTCACCATCGGGTCTTACAATATGAACCAGATAAGTGCTTATGCCAGCGTAGAACTTAATCTTGATGTACACAACACCGACTTTGTAAAGGATGTAAAAAAACAACTGCAGCAAGTGATCGAAAAAGACTGCGTGCGCATTACGACTGAAAATCACCTGCGTGCAAAAAATATTTTTATTCAGTTTGGCAGGTGGTGTGCTTACCAGTTTATCAAAATTGCGATCTCGCTTTTTACTTTTTATTTTAAAAGACAGTAATGGATTCGCTTACACATATTGCCCTCGGCGCCTGTATCGGCGAAGCTTTCTTCGAAAGAAAGTTTGGTAAAAAAGCCATGCTATGGGGTGCATTGGCACAAAGCATCCCGGATATAGATTTTATGGCCGCTGCCTGGCTTGACACTGCAGAAAACCTATTAGCACACCGGGGCTTTACGCATTCCATCCTGTTTGCTGTATTGATAATTCCCTTGTTTGCCTTTGCGGTTGATAGGATACATAAGCCCGAGGCTTTCACTTATCGAAAACTGTTATTGTTTTTCTCTATCGAAGTACTGTTGCATTTATTACTGGATGGTTTTAATAATTATGGAGTTGGCTGGCTGGAACCATTTAATCATACCCGTTTTTCCTTCAACAGTATTTATGTCGCCGATCCCTTCTTTTCTATTTGGCCGGGTATTGCTTTTGCTGCACTGCTGATTTTAAACCGCTATCATGCCCGGCGGCGCTTTTGGTGGAAATTTGGACTGATACTTCCATTTTTGTACATCTGTTATTGCAGCATCAATAAGATGATCATTACAAAAAGTGTTGAAAAACTGGTTGCTGCCAAAAACATTCCTGACAAATACGCATTCACCACTCCTGCCCCATTACAAAACTGGTTGTGGTATGTGGTATCGGGAGATGAAAAAGGATTTTATACCGGTTATCGGTCAGTATTTGATAACAGCGATACCATGCAATGGGAATATTTCCCAAGGAACGAGTTGCTGCTTTCAGATCAGGCCCCTAATAAAGATGTGCCTCTATTAAAACAGTTTGCACATAATTTTTACACCATAGAAAAAGTACAGGATACCATTCTTTTCAATGACCTGCGGTTTGGACAGGTGGTGGGATGGCAGGAACCAAGAGGAAGGTTTGCTTTTCATTATATCCTGCAACCAGCAGCTGATAATACCCTGGTGGTTCAGCGTGGCAGGTTTGCCGGCTGGAGCTGGAAAAGCTTTGCGGTGATGTGGCGAAAGATAAGTAAACCCTGACGGCGGTTTCAAACCCCGTTGGCGGTTAACCTGACTACTCAACATTACAAAAACGGTTATCGATTCTATTCTTTTGGCATCAAAACTGCCTAACTTTCCGGTGTTAAATTTCGTTGTATGGAAACCGCAGCTGTAGCATTGCATTCAATCATAAAAGTAAAAGCTGACAAATTTTCCCTACAGGAAGATATCCTTGCTGTGGAAGAACCTTTACAAATACAGCTTCAATATAATCCGGGTTCCGGAATGCTTGTTAAAAATATGGCAGTCACCATGCGTACACCAGGAAACGATCACGAACTGGCTGCCGGTTTTCTATTTACAGAAGGTATTATCAGTGCTCCTGATCAAATCAACAGTATTCAACAGATGGATTTTGAGCCTAATAATGTCCTGGTTAGTTTGAAAGAAGGTATCAACCCGTTACTTCAAAAAAGTGAAAGAAATTTTTATACTACTTCAAGTTGTGGTGTATGTGGCAAAACGAGTATTGATGCAATAAAAACCGTATCGCTATACAATGAACACATACATTTTACAATACACACTTCCACACTGTATTCTTTGCAAAATGAAATATTAAAACAGCAGCAAATCTTTGAAAGTACAGGCGGACTGCATGCGGCTGCCTTATTTTCATCAGATGGCAGCTTTCAATTTTTGAAAGAAGACGTCGGCAGGCACAATGCATTGGACAAATTAATTGGGAGGGCTTTTTTAAACGGCCAGCTGCCTTTATCCAACAACCTGTTATTACTAAGCGGCAGGGCCAGTTTTGAATTAATACAAAAAGCAGCGATGGCAGGTATAAAAATGATTGCTGCTTTTGGTGCTCCTTCTACTTTAGCGGTACAACTGGCCATAGAAAATGACATGACACTTGTTGGCTTTTTACGAAACAACAGCATGAATATCTATTGCGGTAAACAACGCATCAAATAAACTACTATGAAATTGAGATTAAAAGGGAATACGATCAGGTTGCGTTTATCTAAAACAGAGGTTGATATACTGGCTTCAGAAGGTAACGTACAAGAAGAAACGCATATAGGAAATACCACCTTCATGTACCGGTTAAAAAAAGAAAATACAGTTGAATTAAAAGCACAATTGCAAAACCTTGAACTCACCGTGAGCATACCACATGATTTTGCAAATGACTGGCCACACAATACTGTTGTGGGCATCGATAATAAACAGGTGGATGGCGGTATGCCCTCATTATATATTGTGATTGAAAAAGATTTCAAGTGTATCGATAATACAGAAGAAGACCAGGCCGACAATTACGATAATCCAAAAGCCTGCTGAACATGGACGATAAACAACAAACTAACGGTGCCGAAAACCCTGAAAAATTAACGGGGTTAAAAAAAGGCAGGATAAAAAAAAACGCTGCCGGCATACCAGCGGTGGTCAACAGTTTACAGCAGGTATTTAGTGAAGCAGGTGTTATCCGTGGCAGCAAAGCACTGCTAAAGCTGAACCAGAAAGATGGATTTGATTGTCCCAGTTGCGCCTGGCCCGACCCCGATGATGAACGCAGCGGATTAGGAGAATACTGTGAGAATGGGGCTAAAGCAGTAGCAGAAGAAGCAACCGCTAAAAAACTGGAAGCTGATTTTTTTGCTGTTCATTCGGTAGACTCACTGGCAGCCTTATCCGATTTTGAGATCGGAAGAAAGGGTCGTATTGCACAACCCATGTATTTACCAAAAGGGGCCACGCACTACCAACCCATAACCTGGGAGGCAGCTTTTAATAAAATTGCAACACATTTAAACGCACTCTCCTCGCCTGACGAAGCCATTTTTTATACCAGTGGCCGTACCAGTAACGAAGCTGCTTTTTTATACCAGTTGTTTGTGAGAGCATATGGCACCAACAATTTACCTGACTGCAGTAATATGTGCCACGAAAGCAGCGGAACCGCATTGAATGAAACATTGGGCATTGGGAAAGGCTCGGTTACTCTGGATGATTTTTACAAGGCAGAAGTTGTAATTGTGATGGGGCAAAATCCAGGCACCAATCATCCACGTATGCTGTCGGCTTTACAAAAAGCAAAAGCCAATGGCTGCACCATTATCTCCGTGAACCCGCTTCCTGAAACAGGCTTAATGGGTTTTAGTCATCCGCAAACCATGAAGGGTTTGCTGCAAATCAATACTGCCCTCACAGATATTTTTTTACAAGTAAAGATAAATGGCGATCTGGCCTTGTTGCAGGCCATTGAATATTTTTTATTACAGGAAGAAAAAAACCAGCCCGGCAAAGTATTCGACCAGCACTTTATTTACGAACATACACAGGATTATATTTCTTTTATTGAACATATCGACAAACTAAACCTGGAGCAGTTGTCGTCAGCATCTGGCATTTCAATTGAGCAAATACAGGAAGTGGCCGCTGTTTTAAAAGACAAGAACAAGATCATTGTTTGCTGGGCAATGGGACTAACACAGCATAAAAATGCGGTAGTCACCATCCAGGAAATTGTAAACCTGTTGTTGCTGAAGGGCAGTATTGGCAAACCCGGAGCCGGCACCTGTCCTGTTCGTGGTCACAGCAATGTGCAGGGCGACAGAACGATGGGTATTTTTGAAAGACCGTCCAAAGCTTTTTTAGATAGCATTGAACGAAACTTTCATTTTAAGCCGCCACAGGCGCATGGTTATGACACCGTGGAAGCTATCAATGCCATGCATCAAAAAAAGGTAAGTGTATTTTTTGCTATGGGCGGGAACTTTTTATCTGCTACCCCGGATACTCTATACACTGCTGCAGCCTTGCGCAACTGTAAACTAACGGTACAGGTTAGCACAAAGCTAAACCGCAGCCACCTGGTGCATGGAGAAGAAGCTTTGATACTCCCATGCCTGGGCCGCAGTGACAAAGACCGGCTGAATGGTGAAGACCAGTTTGTAAGCTGTGAAAATTCGATGGGTGTTGTGCAGGCCTCAAAAGGAATGCTGGTTCCGGTTAGCAGGCAGCTGATGAGTGAACCGGCCATCGTATGTTATTTGGCCAAAGCCACTTTTAGCAGCAGTAAAGTAAACTGGGATAAATACCTGCAGCATTATGACCATATCCGCAATGATATCGAAAAAACCATCCCCGGTTTTGACCAATACAATGAAAGAATAAGAATACCGGGTGGTTTTTATTTACCCAATGCCAACCGGCAGGGTAAGTTCAGCACGGCTTCAGAAAAAGCACATTTTACTATTTCAACTGTTGAGGAAATAAAATTAGCAGCTGATGAGTTGTTAATGATGACGATCAGGAGCCATGACCAGTTTAATACCACGATCTATGGACTTGACGACCGCTACCGTGGCATCTACAACGAACGCCGGGTGGTACTGATGAACCAGGCGGATATGAATGAGAGAAATATTAACGATGGAGATATTGTTGATATTTACAACCATACAGGCGGCATTGAAAGAGTGGCGCATACTTTTATTGTAGTGGCCTACCCTATCCCCGCTAAATGCGCTGCCACTTATTTCCCGGAAACAAATGTACTGGTGCCTGTTAGCAGTGTGGCAGACAAAAGCAATACGCCTGTATCAAAGGGGGTGATCATAACGTTGAAGAAACAATCCTGATCAATAACGCCGCACAGGCCATATCCATGCTGCAGACGAACTCTTTGGCAAGGTACTTTGCAAACCGGTGGAAAGATCAATCACATTACATTCGGCTGCCGAAGCTTCCGTGGAGCTGAACAAAACAAGATTCCTGGCAATAACTTTAGAGAGCTTTAATTCATACAGCGCCTTGAGTTCATCCACCGATGGCAGGTACCAGTCGGTTTTTGCTTTTAGCGACAGGTTGAGGCAAATGTAGGCTGCTGCTAATGTATCATTACAGGCAGCCACAATGGTATCTGAATTTTGTAAACCAGTACCCGCAGCCGTGAGTGTACCAGGCGCACTGGTTCCGGGGCAGCCCCAAATGATATTACTGGTGGTGATGCTGTCTCCGGCTGCTTCCACAAACCGCCAGCCATTAGAGGCAGTTCCCTTATCATAAATAATAAAACCAAAACTTCCCCTGTAGCCTGCAGATTTAAAACTAACCTGGTTACCATATACTGCCCTTCCGTTAGCAATAAAATAACTTCGCAGGAAATAATCTTTACCCGGCTGTAATGTGTCATTCACCCGTACCAGTATCTTACCAGTATCTGTAAGGGCACTAACGGTTTTTAATTTGTTTAGATCCGGTAAGGGCAAAGTGTCATAACAAACACCTCTCTCTGTAATGCTGTCCGATATGGCAGGCAGCGTATAAATAGTTACATCAAAAGAACGGGCACTGATATTTCTTACGGTATCCGTTTGCAGGTAAAGTGGGGTAAAAAAACTATCCATATTACTGTAAGCCGTTGCAAAGCCATTGGTGATAAATGCTCTGACATAATATTTTTGACCCAATAAAACCTCCGTAGCCACCGCAGAAAAATTACCTGCTGCATAATTATCCGACACAGTATTTGCACCCGGTATGCTGGGATTCGTGTTAAGGCTAAAGCAAAAACCATATCGATACTCGCCTGTAGAAAGATCGAGCGATGAGCTGCTGCTTAGCAATGGACCGTCAAGTGTAAGCACAGACGGCGTTGCCAATACAAGCTGGGCACCTTTTATTTCAGGTATGTTGTTGTCTATTTTTTTACACCCGGTTACAAAGACTGCAATAAGGAATATCGACAGGAAATATCTCATCAAAGCTGTTTTCATTGTTTTGCTTACAAAGCGATCGCATATATCCAGCGAAGTTAACAACCTCCCTTCAGCATCCTGTAAATTTTCACTTTCTTTTATGTAATTGTAAAGTGGGCTGCATCCGGGTTCTACAAACCATTATTAACTGTAATCTTTTTTATGCTGATTCGAATAGCCCTCGTCTTTTGTGTAAGCCTGCCTGCTAAAGGCCAGCAACTACAGCCAGTGCAACCCATCCTTTCTGAAGCATATCAAAAAATGCTGCAGAAGAATACTCCATTGGGTAATCGGCAAGCAGACAGCAGTATCAACAGCCTGAAGCATTCCTCTTTTATAAATGATGCAAACGGTTACTATTATTCTCAAGGCAGCAGTACACAAAAAATAACGGTAAAGGGAAATAAAATAAAAATATCGCCGTACGTTCATAAGCAGCTGGTCATTTCAGGTACCTATACAGGCTCTTTTACAGCTGTTTCAGCTAACAGGCAGCCGCAGTTGCAACAAGAGTATGCACAAGGCCGATCGCTGGAAGGTGCATTAGTGTGGCAAGGTGCAGAAACAAATGAGATCTTCAGCTATGGCCCACGGTTATCGCAGTTGGAATATGATGGACAGCCTTATCCTTATGATATTTATGGCAAGTTGGTACCAAAAGGTACAGGTAAACAGATCCAGGCAAGTGCTTACAACAACAGCATCCTGCAGCAGACCTATGAATGGAAACAACGACTTGTTGCCATGGCAGTATTGAGAGAAAACCATGTGCAGAAATACTACACAAAATTAACCGTAGCACAAAGCACCGATCAGCTGGTAATAAAGGATAATAAAAACAGTGGCCATACAATTGGCTTCACGGCCGGTGCCACGATCTTAAAAAAAATAAGCCTGGTGGCAGGTATTGAAAGCCATCAGCAGCATTTTACTAACGGAAACCGGAATGGGTTTTTAAACAGGGTCTTCCAGCAATCATTGGTAACACCGGCAAGCTTCTCAAATGGCCAGGGATTCACGCTCACGAATGAACAAAGAAGTTACAGCAATCAGCATGACAACCCATTATTCCTGTTAAACAAAACCAATCCATACAAGTACAGCAACCAGCAGGCGCAATTTTCGGCAGAATACAAAGGGAATAAGACTTCATTTAAAAGTATTTATACCGCAGCGCAGACCGGTATACTGAACGATGAAAGCTATCAGCCCGGCACCGTGTTCTTCTCTGCAGGTGTCAACAATTACCGGCAACAGGAAAATAAAATAAAAACACTCATCAACAGTTTCAACTACCGAAGTAGCTGGAGAAACAATTGGCAGCATACTGTCAATGCAAGCATCAACAATAACTGGTCATCTGTACAAGTTAATTATCCCGTGCAACCGGCCAACTACCACTGGAAAAGAAAGACCACGGATGCGGCATTTGAATACAAACTCCATTGGACCAGCAGGGGAAGTTTTGAAACAGGTATGTCGTTGGGCAATAACTTTTATTCATCTTCCACCGCCACAAAAATGTATGCATGGTTGCCTACCGCGGGTGTGTATGTGATATGGCGGCGTGTTTTACAAAATGGATATATAAGACTGTTTGCCAACACGAAAAGACTTGCAACGGAGCCCTCTCTTACCCAGTCTTATGCCGGAATTTCGACGCTTGAATGGAGAACCGAAGATGCCATGCGATTTTTGCCAGGTAAAGAAGTGAACCAATTTAACGGGCTTACTGCAGAAAGTCATACGAGTTACAATGCTGGTGTTGAATTCAACTACTCACATTGGCTGAACTTTAATGCCAATGTATTTGTAACCCATGTGAAAGATGGCATCTTCCCCACCCTGTCAGCAACTGGTATTGTGCTGAAGAACATGGCCGGTTACCAGAATTCCGGTATTGAGCTGCAGCTTTACAACCGGTTACGGCTAAACGATAATTATGGAAATTTCTTCTCCAATAGCCTCTCCTTCTTCCTAAACAGGAACACCGTAACAACTATTGCCAGCGGCTTTGAAAATAGTGCATTGGCTGGGTTTAGTAATGTACATAAGGCATTGGTAAAAGGCCAGCCGGTTGGGTCAATTGTTGGCGCTGACTATTTATACGATGAGCAGCGAAGAAAAATTATTGGTGCCGATGGTTACCCAACAGCAGGCAACGATTTAATGCTGATTGGCAACCCCGTTCCTGATTTCACGATGAAGCTCACGCAGTCACTGGCTTATAAAAGATTCAGTTTTGTAGTTGACTGGGAATGGCGTAAAGGCGGCGATATATGGAATGGCACCCGTGCTGCGCTTGACTATTATGGAAGGTCTGCTTCATCCGCAAAGCAACGAAACACGAAAAACTTTGTTTTTGAAGGTGTTACGGAAACTGGTGCTGTGAATACCGTCCCTGTTGATTTTTATAATCCTGCAAACCCAGTAGAACAAAACAGGTGGGTGAGATATGGCTATACCGGTATAGCAAAAGACTATATTGAAAAAGGAAGTTTTATAAAGCTGAACAATATAGCAGTTGCATACTCCATCCCCGTAAAAAAATGGCTTCGTAAAGTGGAGGTTACCGCTGCTGCCGGCAACCTGTTTATCTGGACTGCCTACAAAGGCGTTGACCCGGCACAGTTATTCTACGACCAGCCGGCAGCTGATGGGTTAGACTTTTTTAACCTGCCTTCATTAAAGCGTTACTCATTAACCGTTACTGTACTTTTCTAAATACCCATTGCTCAATTCAAACATTTGTTATGAAAAATATCATTGTTGCTGTTCTGTTATCAGCATGTACTCTTTTTCAAATGGATACAACTGCTCAAAATACTTCGTATGCCTATAACAAGGAAAAGATCTATGTTCACACAGATCATGTTTTTTACAAACCGGGTGATGTGATGTATTTTAAAATATACCTGGTAAATGGAGATAACCAAACTCCCTCTGCACAAAGCAGCAGTGTATTTTCAGAGATCATCAGTCCATCTGGAACCATTGCAAAAAAAATAATCCTGAAAGTGACCGATGGTTATGCCGAAGGCAGCTTTGAGTTTGAAGAAAACACACCCGGTGGTATCTACAAATTAAGAGCCTATACCAGCTGGATGCAAAATGAAACAGGCAGTACTTTTTTTGTAAAAGAAATAACCCTCCAAAAATATATTGCTCCACGCATATTGATGAAGCTTGATTTTCCGCAAAAGGGTTACGGCGCCGGCGATCTGGTAACAGCTGACTTTAGTGTACGCAGCCTGGCCGATGAACCACTTAATTTCTATTCTGCGGAGTATACAGTCAGTTTGGAGGGCAAGGTGCAGGAAAATGGGAAATTTACAACAAATAACAAAGGCAAATACCAATTGCAATTCCGTTTGCCAAAGAATGTGCTGACAACCGACGCCTTGCTCAATATTTCTATGCAGTATGATGGATACACAGAAAATATCAGTCGCAGTATTCCCATCGTTCTAAATAAAATTGACCTGCAGTTTATGCCAGAAGGCGGTACACTGGTAAACGGACTGCAGCATACCATCGCCTTTAAAGCTATCAACGAATTTGGCAAACCTGTTGATGTTGCCGGGTATATAACCGATAAAAATGGAGATACTGTTACCCGCTATGAAAGCCTGAAATTTGGTATGGGAAAATTTTCGCTCCAGCCTGCAGAAGGAAACTTTTACACTGCACATATTACCAGGCCTGCCAACATCAGCCAGACATATATGTTACCATCATCCGACAGCAGGGGTATACGGATAGGAATGAAAGATGAGAATAACAAACTTATGTTACTGCTTCAAAGCACCTATAGCAGAACAGTAAAAGTAGTGGCGCAAAGTAAAGGCATAGACCAGTGGACAGAAAGATTCGAACTGGCGGAAGGCATAAAAACTGTAGAAGTTAATAAAGAAATATTCCCTGCCGGCATTGCTCAATTTACTGTGTATGACGAAACAGGCAGACCTGTGGCGGAAAGATTGTTTTTTATGAATACGGATAAAAAACTAACGTTAACTATAACACCAGGTAAACAGCAGTACCTGCCCCGTGAAAAAGTCAGCCTGGTATTACAAAGCACAGACAAAGACAACAAACCTGTTCCTGCTAATTTATCACTGTCAGTAATTGATGATAAACTCTGGACAATGGCAGATGATAAACAACACAATATCCTCAGTTGGCTTTTGCTGGGCAGCGAACTGAAAGGAAAAATTGAAGAACCGTCTTTCTATTTTAAACAAGATGAACCTGCCGCCAAAGCATCCCTCGATCTGTTGATGCTGACGCATGGTTACCGCTACTATGATTTCATCCCTTATACGCTTGAACAAGGGAAACTGCGATTTACAGGCGACTTGGAAAATATGGTAAGCGGTTATATTTCCAACGTAAAAGGGGAACGCATCCCGGCAAAAATTTACCTGGTAAACCCGGTTTCCGGAAGCAAAGCAATCTATTCACTCACGGGAAAGGATGGCCTTTTTTTCTTTAGCAATCTGGAGTCCCATGTAAACTACAGTATCATCGCACAATCGCTGCATCCAAAAGAGCATATCAATATCAACATCACACAGCAGGGCCTGGGGCAGGATCCTTTTAAAGAAACTTCGTTATTTAAAAAAACTTCGGATGGTAAAGATGAAATGGCAGCATTGATTAAACCAGGTTTTAAACCAAAAACTTTTAGTGAGCAACAGCCAATAAATGAAGAAAATATATTTGGCGGCCAGCGATCATTAAATGAAGTAGTAGTCACCGGATATGGATTGGGCATGCAAAAGCGTTCAAGTTCAAGTGCCATTAATATTGTGAGAGCAGATGAACTTATTAACGTGAATTTACTTTCAAACACACTGGCAGGTAAAGTGGCCGGTGTAAGTATACAAACTACTGCAAATCCCGGAAACGGAGGATACATCAGAATACGTGGAACAAGTTCTTTTAACAGCTACAATGAGCCCTTGTATGTGGTTAACGGAATTCCGGTTTCAAAATTAGATCCATCTTTAAGCATCCATGACATTGAAAACTTGTATGTATTTAGAGATGCTTCCGCAACTGCGCTTTATGGAAGCAGGGCAGCCAACGGCGTCATTGTGATCAACGAAAAAAAGGCGTCCTATAATGGTACCCTAAAACTGGATTTTTTACCAAAATATTATTTTGCAACAAAATATTTTACCACTACCGGTACCGTATACACTCCTGTAAAAAAATTCTATGCCCCGCTGTATGAAAGCACAGAAACAGATACACGAAACGATTTCAGGGAAACCATTTACTGGAACCCTGTTGTACAGACAGATTCACAGGGCAAGGCTACGGTAACTTTTTATAACTCGGATGCCACTACAACTTTTAGGGCAGTGGCTGAAGGCACAGGTTACAACGGACTGCCGGGCAATGCAGAAAAAACCTACAGCAGCAAGGCGGCCATTGCTGCAGATATCAAAGTGCCACCCTACCTTACTACCGGAGACAAAGTATTGTTGCCTCTAACGGTTAAGAACAACAGCCTGGAATCAAAAAATTTTATAGTTGTAACAGATACCGTGAAAGGAATATGGTTTGACAAATTTGATAGCCGTTTTACCCTGGAAGCCGGCCAGTCAAAACAAGTACTCATTCCTGCTTTGGCCATTACAACTGTAAAAGACAACATCTCCGTATGGGTAAAAACAAACGACAGCAGGCAGCAATTGATCTACCCGGTGGAAGTGGCACAAAAAGGATTCCCGGTGGTGACCACTATTGCTGGCACCAGCGACAAAAAAGACAGCTTCAGTATCAGCAAAGTGATACCCGGTTCCCTGCAAACAGAACTAAAACTGTTTAAAAGCGTGGAAGGGCAGCTGTTAGATGGCATAGAATCGATGCTTCGGGAGCCTGGTGGCTGTTTTGAGCAAACTTCCTCCACCACCTACCCCAATGTGTTTATTCTAAAATACCTGAAAGAAAGCGGGAAGTCGAACCCGGACGTTTATAAAAAAGCAATTGGTTACATCGAACGTGGATATAAAAGACTTACCGGATTTGAAACCAGCGAGAACGGATTTGAATGGTTTGGCAAAGCCCCGGCACATGAAGCACTAACCGCCTATGGTCTGCTGGAGTTTACCGACATGAAAGAATTTGTGCAGGTAGATCACAAAATGCTGCAGCGTACGCTTGCCTTTCTTTTAAAACGCAGAGATGGTAAAGGTGGTTTTAAAATTGCCAGTGGTGGCTATGACCGTTTCAGAAGTGTACCAAACAAAATCGCCAACGTATACATCGTGTATGCGGTGACGCAGGCAGGCGCAGGCAATCAATTTACCATTGAATACAATGCAGCCGTTAAGCAGGCAATAGAAAGCAATGATGCTTATCAAATGGCGATGATGGCATTGGCGGCAGATAATATGCACAACAAAGAGGATTACCAGCTGCTAATGAATCAGCTTAATAAACAGTATGCAGAAAAAAATATGAAATCAGAAACCAGCGTTGTCAATTCCCAGGACGCTTCTTTAAGGGTGGAGGTAAAATCTTTATATACTTTGGCACTTCTCCGCAGCCCTAAACCCGACCTGGCTGCTGCAGCCTCGTTGCTCAGCAGTATTATGAATGAAAAAAGCTATTATGGTTATGGTTCCACCCAGGCAACAGTACTGGCATTACAGGCGGTAGTGAATTACTCAAAAGCTGTTGGGAAACAATCAGCGGATATTGAAATAGAATTCACCCTGAATAACAGGAAGATAAACGAAAGTACGATGCTTGCAGAGGGACAAAACAATTTTGAAGTAAGATACAAAAACAACAATGAGCATATCCCCTACCAGTACGAAGTAAAATATTTTACTTACTCACCGCCCGGCAGCAAAAAATCTGTGCTGTCATTGCAAACATCGCTGCAAACCAATGAAGCCAGTGTTGGTGAAACGGTTCGGCTCAATGTTACCGTTAGTAACAAACAAAAAGATCTGCAGCCGATGGCCATTGCAAAAATCGGGATACCAGCAGGATTGAGTCTGCAGCCCTGGCAGCTAAAACAACTGGCAGAAGAAAATAAAGTGGCCTACTATGAAATATTTGACAATTACCTCGTATTGTACTGGATGGGTTTTGCCGCCGAAGAAACTAAGAACATAGAACTTGATCTTAAAGCAGAGATTCCCGGCACCTATGTGTCAAAAGCATCCAATACCTACCTGTATTACACACCGGAATATAAACACTGGAATGAGGGGTTGAGTGTAGAGGTGAAATAGTATTCAATAAAAAGGAAGAAGAGGGTGGTTTGCACCCTCTTCTTTTTAATTTTATCTTTTAGGTTTCTGACTAACATTGTTACACTGGAACAGTACCCCTGGTAGCATACTTACATTTTACACCGGAGGGTAATCACCATATTTCTGCCAGGTGCACTTATACCAGATGCAAAGACCCGGTAAAATTTATCGGTGATATTTTCTATGGCAAACTGTACGGTGGCATAAGTGTTCATTTCAAATACTGTCCGTGCATTATACGTGATCCAGGCTGGTGTATATCCATTGGTGACATCTGCGCTGTATTGATGATTATCCTCCCCTCTCAGGTTATAGTCTGCTGATGTCTTTGCACCATTATACAGGGCAAACAATTCACTTGTAAATTTCCCAAATTTTGCCAGTACACTGGTCTTACCAAAAACCGGCGCCACATGATCAAGCGGGTAATTGCCAGGAGACTCTTTTATTCTGCCGTAGGTATAATTTATAATAGATGAAAAAGAGAAATGCTGATCAAAGTGAGCAGCTATGTTTATACTTCCACCCATCAAATAAGCTGAATTCTTATTGACAACTGTAACTACCCTGCTCAAAGTGCCATTATAAAAAATATCCGGCGAGCCATTGAAAGTAGAAAAGTCAGTGCTTAATGCGTTATAATAATCGGTGTACCATACCGTGGCTCCAGCCTGGAATTTGTTTTGAATGGTTTTTGAAATGGAGAGTTCATAGTTGATCGTCTTTTCCGGTTTTACAGTGGGGTTAGGTACGATCAGTGTGCCACTGCCACTTTCAAAAACCTTGCTTATATCGTCCACATTGGGGGTGCGAAAGCCGGTTGAAACCAGGGCGGCTATTTTCCAGCCTGCACCTGGCAGTAAAACAATTCCTAAATTTCCTGTAACGGCATTGGATGATTGACCCACATCTTTATAAGGAAAAGGGAAAAACGTGGTGTCATTGAACTGTGAACGCAGCCGGTTATGGCTGAACCTTAACCCGGCGTTGAACACAACTTTACCTGTTGCTTTATACAAGGCTGTTAAATAGGCCGCATAGGAATGTGTTTGGCTGCCACCATCGGGATAGCGGGTATCCAGAGCGCTTTTTACGCCGGTGCTGATATTTTCCCTGAAAGCTGCAGATGCCACATGATTGTAGGTAAATTCAGCACCATACCCGAATTCAAGTTTAGTGAGGCGCCTGGCAAAATCTGCATTCACGCTCACAATATCCAGTTTCTCTGTCCGGTGGTCCAGGTTATCGCTGCGGTAATTCCTGTTGTGACGGCTTTCTTCCACCTGCTGAAAGGCGGTTGTTACCCGCGCTTTATCATATACTGCGGAAGTTGGCAAATCTACCGTCCATGCTGCCAGCATCCGGCGTTGTGGTCCATAATACCATTGAGCACTCCTGGGACGCCCGTTTCCGTTAGTCTCAGTAAGCCTGTCATACCGGTCGATATCTGAAGTAGTGGAGTATTGAAAATTCAGCACTTGTTCTATACGCCCTGTTGTAAACAGAATTTTCTGCAACAGGTCATATTGCTTATAACCCGACTGAACCTGCTTGTTGACCTTACTGTTTGCGATCATAGAATCCGTACCGTTGATACGTTCCACATAAAATGACCTTTTACCCCAGTTGGGAAACCGGCTAAAATAACGGCCCCCCTGCGTGAGGTCTCCAAAATCAGAATAGGTAAAACTGGTGAGTGAAGCAATTTTTTTACCACCCACATTCAGGTCTGCATGGATGGTTTTTTCATTAGAGGCAGATGAATAGCGGGCAAAAGCATTGCCTCCCAGGTTAACATTCCCTGATGAATCAGCCAGGCGGGGCTTTTTTGTTTGAAAACTGATCACACCACCGAGGGCATCGCTGCCATACATTACGGATGAAGGCCCAAACAGCACTTCCATCTTATCAAGTATGGTATTATCCATCGAAATGACATTTTGTAAATGACCTGCCCTGAATACAGCATTGTTCATCCGGACACCGTCGACCACGATCAAAACTTTATTCGCTTCAAAGCCTCTTATTAAAGGGCTTCCACCGCCCAACTGGCTTTTTTGCACCAATACACTACCCGTATGCGTGAGTAATTCAGCAGATGTTTGCTGGTTGTAAAAGGCGATCTTTTTGCTGTTGACAACCAATGCCTGCTGAGACAGGTATTTTTTTTGCTCTGCAAACTTAGTTGCTGCAATGGTGACTTCGTTTAAATTTATTTCATTGAAAATACTGTCCAGTTCAGCCTTTTTGGTTTCCTGCGCCATCACATAACAGCAGCAGCATAACAAGCTTTTCAGGAGAAATAGCTTTCTCATGTATGTTAAAGATTTAGAAAATTCAGAATACACGGCCCCCGCTGCAGAGAGCAGCCGGCCGTGACAAGTTGAAAGAAAAGATCAGGTGTTACGTGGTGGTGGTTTTACGATATCCCTGTATTGAGTACAACCTTTATCCTGGTAGCTGCACCAGGTATACACAGTATTAAAAACAAACAGGTTGCTACAATCAATTGTATCTTCTGAATATTTACAGGAAGCAAATAAAAAAAGAAGTATGGTACTGCTGGCTTTTGAAGATGTCTCTTTTTTATCCAGGTAGTCGCGGATATGTTTTTTGAGCGCTTTTTCTTTAAGATCATATAACCCCCAGACAGTGATCTTATCCGCATGACGTTTTATTCTCTTGATATCAAATGGTTCACCATTTATCAATATCTCTTTGTCTTTTTTTAACCAGATCACCGACCCTTCACCGAGGGTTATTTCCTGCAGGTTTTCTTTTTCCATTCTTTCCTCCATTTCCAATTCAATCACTATTTTCCCAACAACCGAATACAGCGAAAACAGCAGGGGCAAACACACCAGCAGCAGCAGGAAAAGTATGGAACAGTTTTTTTTAGTCACACAATAGCTTTATTTAAATAAAAACGAAAATAGTAAAAATGAAAGGGTAACTCCCTATCCACTGCAGATGCATATGAATTTGATCAGGCATTATTCAAGGCACTTAAGTTTTGTACCATAAAAAAATGCCCTTTTTCAAGGGCATTAATATTGTAATCAATAAATTAAAAAAATGACTTGGCTTAAGGCCTTGGCTGCTGCTCTGGTTTTGGCATCAGCACTTTGCGGCTCAATTTATATTTGCCAGTCCTCGGGTCCACGTCCATCAATTTCACTTTCACCTTATCGCCTTCCTTAAACACACCATCCATTGTTTCTAAGCGTTTCCAGCTAATTTCACTGATGTGCAGTAAACCTTCTTTCTTTGGCAGGAATTCAACAAAAGCACCAAATTCTTTTATTCCTTTGATAGTTCCTTCATAGATGTCGCCTATCACAGGCACCGCAGTAATACCACGTACCCATGCAGTTGCCCTGTCAAGCCCTTCTTTGTTTACGCTGAAGATGCTTACTTCACCTGTATTGCCTACTTCTTCAATATTGATAGTAGTGCCTGTTTCTTTTTGTATCTCCTGTATCACTTTACCACCTGGCCCGATCACTGCACCGATATATTCTTTATCAATCACCAGTTTGATCATACGTGGTGCATGTGGTTTCACATCTTCCCTGTGTGCCGGCATGCATGCATACATGGCATCAAGAATATGCAAACGGCCATTGCGTGCCTGTGCCAATGCCTGGCGCATGATATCCATGCTCAAGCCATCCACTTTAATATCCATCTGCACTCCACAAATACCATCACGGGTGCCCGTTACTTTAAAATCCATATCACCTAAATGATCTTCATCTCCTAAAATGTCAGACAATACAGCAAACTTATCACCCTTGGTGATCAAGCCCATGGCCACACCACTCACATGCTTTGGAAGCGGAACACCTGCATCCATCAATGCCAGTGAACCAGCACAAACAGTGGCCATAGAAGAAGAACCATTTGATTCTAAAATATCACTTACCACACGAACGGTGTATGCATATTCTTTGCCAGGCATCATTTGTTTTAAAGAACGCATAGCAAGATTACCATGACCTACTTCTCTCCTGCCCACACCTCTCATCATTTTCACTTCACCAGTACTGAATGGAGGGAAATTATAATGCAGGATGAATTTTGTATAATCAGATTTGTAAGCACTTTCCACCAGCAGCTCATCCAGTGGTGTACCGAAAGTAACGGTGGTGAGTGACTGTGTTTCGCCCCTTGTAAATAAAGCGGAACCATGCGGTGTAGGCAGGATACTTGTTTCCATATCCAGTGTGCGGATATCCTCTGTACCACGTCCGTCCAGGCGTTTACGGTCATTCAATATCATATCACGAACAACATGGTATTGCAGCTCACCGGTATAATGCCCGATCAGTTTTTTATCTGCATCAGGCAATTCTTCACCCAAGAATGTTTTTACTTCTTCGTGAAGTTTGGCAAAAGCCTCACTTCTTTCATGCTTGGCTGAAGCAGCACTTGCAATGGCATACATTTTATCTTTTGCAAAAGCAATGATCTTTTCATTCAGTTCTTCATTGCGGTAAGGTTTGGTGTACTCCCTTTTTGAAGTAACACCTGCAGCAGCCCTTAATTCCGCTTGCCCTTTTATCTGCAGACGAATAGCATCATGTGCCAGCTCGATTGCTTTTACCAGGTCTTCTTCCTGGCATTCTTTTGCTTCACCTTCCACCATCATGATGTTCTTTTCAGTAGCAGCAATGATGAATTCCAGATCAGCACCTGCCAGTTCTGAACGGGTTGGGTTGATGATGAACTGGCCATCTTTACGTGCAATACGTACCTCAGAAATAATTTCCTGGATGGGAATATCTGAAACAGCCAATGCAGCAGAGGCTGCTAAACAAGCCAATGCATCTGGTAATACTTCTGCATCACTTGATACCAACGAGATCAATACCTGCACATCGCAGAAATAATCTTCCGGGAACAAAGGACGCAGTGCCCTGTCGATCAAACGGCTTGTCAATATTTCATAGTCATTCAATCTTGCTTCTCTTTTAAAGAAAGAACCGGGTATACGGCCAGCAGAACCAAATTTTTCCTGGTAGTCAACTGACAGTGGAAAAAAGCTCTGGCCTTCTTTTGGTTCTTTATTGGCAACTACGGTAGCTAATAAGATACAGTCGCCCTGGCGAACTGTAACAGCACCATCGGCCTGGCGGGCCATTTTGCCGGTTTCAATAGTAACCATACGGCCACCGCCTATATCAAATGTTACTGATTTTGGAGTTAAACTCATCTTGTTTGTGTATTAGATTTTTAAAAAAATAGGGCCATTTAAGAAAACAGCTGCCGGAAGGTAAAATGAGAAAGTAGAAAGTTACCTGCAACGCAATCGTATTTAACCGGGCCCGTTGGGTTAGGGTTTCAGTAAAATAAAATAATTCCCAACCATAAAATCAGCTGGGAATTATTTCATTGAAACATCATGTGTAATTTATTTACGAAGGCCTAATTTTTCAATCAATGCCCTGTAACCAGTAAGATTGTGCTTGCTCAGGTAAGTCAGGAGGCGCTTACGCTGTCCTACCATCATCATCAAACCTCTTTGAGAAGAGAAATCTTTTTTGTTTGACTTCAGGTGGTCAGAAATGTGGTTGATACGCTCGGTCAGTATTGCTACTTGCCCTTCAATAGAGCCGGTGTTAGTGGCTTTTCCACCGAAGTCGGTGAAGATCTTAGCCTTTTTTTCAATTGTTAAGTGAGACATCTCTTTTTTTTTAACTTCTTTGTTAAATTGCTTTTTTTATTTCGGCTGCGAAAGTAATCCAAAAAACTCAATTTTACCTTGTTTCAACGGATTTTTTGCTAAAAAAATGGGCGGGCAGGCAGTTAATCTCCGATATTCAGCCATATTTGCCGATAAGCATGACCATTTACCTTACAGTTACCAACGATTTGACTTACGACCAGCGCATGGCGAGGGTCTGTGGATCGCTTGCTGCAGCAGGATACAATGTGGTGCTGGTTGGAAGGAAAATGCCCGGTTCGAGACCTTTGAAAGATACTTTCTACAAACAACAAAGACTTCATTGCTGGTTTCAAAAAGGCAAAATGTTCTATATTGAATACAATATCCGGCTTTTCTTTTTCCTGCTGATTAAAAAGATGGATGTTGTGTGCGCTGTTGACCTCGACAGTATCCTCCCCTGCCTGTTTGTTTCTAAAATTAAAAAGATACAAAGGGTATATGATGCACATGAACTTTTTTGTGAGATGAAGGAAGTGGTTACCAGGCCGGGCATTTATCGGTTTTGGAAAAAAGTAGAAAAATATGCATTACCACAATTTAAACATGCATACACTGTAAACCAGCCCATAGCGGATGAGTTTTATAAGATGTATGGGATAAAGTATGGGGTGGTGAGGAATGTGCCGGTGTATAATAAGAATGTGGTTCGTGAGGACACGAACCACGGCGGCGTGTTTATTTTATATCAAGGCGCAGTAAACGAAGGACGGTGCTTTGAAACATTGATACCAGCCATGAGGGAGGTGAATTGCCAGTTGATTGTATGTGGCGATGGCAATTTTATGCAACAGGCAAAAAAACTGGCTATTGATAATAATGTGCAGGAAAAGGTGACATTTAAAGGAAATATGGACCCGGATGCTTTAAGAAGCATAACCGCTGCTGCTTACCTTGGTATCAACCTCGTTGAAAATAATGGTTTGAGTTTTTATTTATCTCTTGCCAATAAATTTTTTGATTATATACATGCTGGCATTCCACAGCTATGTGCGGGCTATCCTGCTTACTCAGAAATTAATGAAAAACATGAAACAGCAGTGTTGATAACTGACATGAGTTCTAAAAACATTGCCCTGCAACTGAACAATTTGTTGCAAAATGAAGTTTTGTATAAAAGATTGAAGGATAACTGCGCTGAGGCCAGTGCAATCTATAACTGGCAAAACGAGGAAAAAATATTATTGAACTTTTACAAACAATTACTTGGATAAACACCTGCATATTGTAACACTCGACGTGCCTTATCCTGCGGATTATGGCGGTGCTATTGAGCAGTTATATAAGATCAAATGGCTGCACCAGCTGGGCGTAAAAATTCATTTGCATTGTTTTACTAAAAGCCGGCCTGCAGCGGCGGAGCTTAACCAGTTTTGTGAATCAGTGAACTATTATCCCCGTAAAACAGGTTTTAAAAGGTTCCCCATTTTTACACCCTATATAGTTGCGTCACGCAGTGAACCTGCGTTGCTGGCAAACCTGCAGAAAGATAATTACCCTATACTCTTTGAAGGCATTCATACCACTTTTTTACTCCAAACGAATTTGCTGAAAGGAAGACAAATTTTTGTAAGGCTCCACAATTGTGAATACAGGTATTATGCACAGTTAGCAAAGCATGAAAAGAATTTTTTGAAGCGGTTATATTTTAATTACGAAAGTTTTTTACTCCGTAAATATGAACAGCGAATCGCCAAACGATGCGCTTTGCTGGCCATGAGCGAAAGCGACCTGGATATTTTTGTAAAAGAATTCAAAGCAAAAGATATACAGTTTATTCCTGCTTTTGTAGGCTGGGAAGAAGTAACAGGTCCTGAAGGAAAGGGCTGCTATTGTTTGTACCATGGTAATTTATCTGTAAATGAAAACGAAGCAGCAGCGGCCTGGTTACTGCAAAATGTTTTTGATAAATCAGGTCTGCCTTTTGTAATTGCAGGTAAATCGCCTTCTGCAGCTTTAGAAAAACTGGCACATGAAAACGAACATACCTGTTTGGTAGCTGACCCTGGGGAAAAAGAGCTGCAGGACATGATTGCCAAAGCACAGGTAAATGTGTTGCCTTCTTTTAACAATACAGGTATTAAATTAAAACTGCTGAATGCTTTATACTGCGGACGGCATTGCCTGGTAAATACTGCCGGTGTGGATGGCAGTGGACTGGAAAATATTTGCACTGTTGCCAATGATGGACCTTCATTTAAAAAAGCCGTTACTGAGCTGTACGATGTTTCTTTTAATGAAGCTGAGGTGGAAAAAAGAAAAGTCCTGCTGGCAGGACTTAACAACAATAAATTAAATGCTGAAAAAATAATGCGTTTGTATTGGCCTGATTAAAAGGATTTGAGCCGCAGATTCGCAGATTATTTAGTTATACCATTTCATCTGCCGATCGTTTCTGTACTTACATACTCACCCTTGCATTGTCCCACACCTTACCAGCTTCCGTCTTGATTGTTCTTGCAGGAAATTTATTGATCACAATATAATCATGCGTGGCCATTACAATGGCAGTTCCATAATCACGGCTGATATGAAACAGGAGCTGCATTATCTCATCACTTGTTTCAGGATCAAGGTTACCGGTTGGTTCATCTGCCAATATCAGTTTGGGCGAATTCAATAATGCCCTCGCTATATCAACCCTTTGCTGTTCACCACCACTTAATTCAAATGGCATTTTAAAACCCTTTGTTTTCAACCCAACTTTATCCAGCACATCGGCTATCTTTTCATCCATCAGTTTTTCATCTTTCCAGCCGGTGGCTTTTAATACAAACTTCAGATTCTCATTTACATTCCTGTCTGTCAACAATTGAAAATCCTGGAACACCACACCCAGGTTACGGCGCAGGTAAGGCACCTTCTTCCAGTCCAGTTCACGAAGGTTGTATCCTACCACCCAGCCTTCACCATTGATCAATTCGAGATCGCCATATAAAGTTTTTAAAAGGCTGCTTTTACCGGTACCGGTTTTACCTACGAGGTATACAAATTCACCCTTATCCACTGAAATGTTTACGTTACCAAGAATAAGGTTGCTGCCTTGGTAAATGTTTACGTTCTTTAATTCTATGATGGCTTGAGACATGTATGCTACGGGTTTAGCGTTTTTTTATTTGTAACGACTGGGCAAAAGTAAAGGTTCAATAAAACTTAAGGAAATGTATTTATACAAGTATTGTTAAAAAACAGGGCCGTCAAAAATTATTTACAGGCCAGGTTGCATGCCCAGCAGTGGAAATCAGCCTATATTTGGCCGCACAATCCTCTATATAAATGAGTCTTATAAAGATTATAAAAAAGCTATTGCCCGACAGTTTAATTTATATGCTGAAGAAAAACAGGCAGAAAGCAGTATGGAAAAAATATGACCAGCTTTCCACTAAAGATGTTTTTACAAAAATATACAGTGAGAATGTATGGGGAAAAGACCAAACTGACCCCGGTTCTTTTTTTTCGGGCGGTGGTTCACATGATCCAGCTCAGATTGAACCTTATATTGCTGCAGTAAACAAATTCATTTCAACGCTTGGCAGCAAACCTGATGTAATGGATATTGGCTGTGGTGATTTCAATATTGGGGCACAAATAAGAAGTGCCTGCAACAGGTATATTGCGGGTGATATAGTAGATGGGCTGATAGCACAAAACAGAATAAAATTCAATAATGCCAATGTAGACTTCCGGGTTTTTGATCTTACCAATGAAGCATGTGAAAAAGTGGATATTATTTTTGTGCGGCAGGTGCTGCAGCATTTATCAAATGACGACATCCAAAAGGGTTTGAAAAATATCATTCCTTATTGCAAATACCTGGTGCTAACCGAACACTGCCCTGAAAAAGAAAACTTTAAAAAGAACCTCGACAAACCTACCGGGCCGGATATAAGGGCACTGTTTAACAGTGGTCTTGACATTACGGCGCCACCCTTTAATTACAACCTTCCTTGTGAATGTATTTGTGAAGTACCGGATGCAGTGGGAAGTATTAAGACGTATGTTTACAGATGTAGCTGACAAAAATTGTACACTCATCCTGGTCGGGAACTATTCACTGCTGCGGAAGGCGTGCGGCTTTCTATCATTAACTTCCAGTCTTCGATTGGTTATTCTTTACACCCATTGTTATAAACTTCAAAAATACTGTTAAGGTAATTGGGGTTTTTCTTAATTGCCTTCCGCATTTGCTTATTGCTAAGGTCCGCCATTTCAACAGCGAGCGGGCAATCTTCCATTAATTTTTTAAAGTCGCTCTGCCCGGCGCATGGCAGCAAAGGCCCATCTTCCCCTTTTTGTGCATAATGGTCGGTACGGGTATAACTGCGTGTTCTTGTAAATCCGGTATTAGTAGTTGATGTAGTGGTTACTTCAGTAAATTCAACATACAGGTTTATTCTTGGCCCATGCACAATACGTTTAATATACTCATTGCCCTTTCTTATATAATAAGTGTTGCCACTTCTGTAACCTTTCACTTCTGTTATTTTAAACTTCTGCTCATCAACTTTTATCTGGTCTTTTGCCAATAAGCCGGATTTCCAACTGATTTTGTCACCGTGGATCTTTTCACCGTCATTTTTAACAAGGTAATGTCCATCCTCGGCTCTATCCTCTTTACTGCTACTATACTGAAAAGCGCCATAGTGAATCCTGTTTACTTTGGAGCCGAGTGCTAATAGAATAAACAATGCTACAGTGCAGGCAGATAAGGTGTTTTTTAAGGATTTGTGTTGCATGAATAATGTTTTTGGAATGTATGTTTAAAATGTTGGTTTAGAAAAACAGCGCCTGAAAAGGAAAGGGAATAAACTGCTATATCCCACCAATCGCCGGTACCAGGAACGATGTGTTTGTATTGAAAGATTTCAAATCCAACTGCTGCCACAAACATCACTGCCAGCCATGCTACATTGACTTCCCTATGCCAGATTATGAGTATAGCAGAAGCAAAAGCATAAGCCCATAAGGCATCAGGAAAATAGTTTTTTATAAATGGGGAAACATCCGCCGCTAATAAATATATTATTGCACCAGCCAGTACAGGCAGGGCAATATTCAGGAATACATCCTTGGTTTTAAAGAGTTTCATCGAAATACAATTATAGTAAAAAAATCAACTGGTTTATTTTAAACAGGAACAGCAATGTGGATAACTAATTATTTAGTTTTATAACTAATTTTATAGTTTAGCATTTCAACCAGATCTTGTATGCAGAAAATATTAACCAAGGCAGAAGAACAGATCATGCAGGTACTTTGGAAACTGGACAAGGCATTTTTAAGAGAGATCATAGATGCGTTGCCTGAACCCAAACCACACAACAATACCGTTGCCACCATTATCAAAATCTTAATTGAGAAAGAATTTGTAGCGGTGAATGTATTTGGCCGGATGCATCAATACTACCCGCTTGTGGCAAAAGAAGCATATACAAAAAACAGTATGAAGACCCTGGTAAAAGGATATTTTGAAGGCAGTTTCAGCAATGCGGTTTCGTTTATGGTTAAAGAGAAAAACCTCAGTATTGAAGAACTTGAATTGTTACTGAAGCAACTGAAGAAAAATAAATAAGCTCATCCTTTAAAATATTTCACAATGACAGCAGCTGTATGGTTTATTGTAAAAGCGAGTCTTTGTTCAGGCTTATTAATAAGCTATTACTGGTTCTTCCTGCGAAACAGGGGGTTTCATTCTTTTAATCGATTTTATTTATTGGGTGCAGTGATTGCTTCCCTGTGCATTCCACTGATAAAAATTGAATGCTGGCAGCAGCTGCCAGATTCCGGCACCAATGTAATTCAGTTGTTGCAGGCTGTAAACGGAACCGGGGAGCATGCTGATGAACCGATACCTGCCGCCGAAAACAATACGTGGAGTATGCTGCAGTGGGCATTGATGACTTATGTAAGTGTGAGCAGTGTATTGTTATTTGCATTTGCCCGTTCGCTCTATACAATCAAAAAACTGGCAGCTAAAAAACCTGTTAAAAAGTTAGCGGGCATTTCCCTTATTAATACGTCGGAAAAAAACGCACCCTTTTCATTCCTGCACTTTATTTTCTGGAACAGCCGTATTGATATCGATTCTGCCAATGGGAAACAAATTCTTGAACATGAGATAGCGCATGTAAAAGGCAGGCACAGTTACGACAAGATTTTTATTAACCTGGTTCTTGTTGTGTGCTGGTGCAATCCCTTTTTCTGGCTGATAAAAAAGGAACTGGGCATGATTCATGAATTTATTGCCGATAAAAAAGCTGTTGCCGATAATGATACCTCCACCTTAGCAGCGATAATTTTACAAGCCGCCTACCCTCAACATAACTTTCAACTCACTAACAACTTTTTCCATTCACCTATAAAAAGACGCTTCAACATGCTTACAAAAAACAACAACAGAACAAATTATTTCAGCAGGATGCTGGCCTTGCCTGTACTCCTGTTTGTATTTGCTGCTTTTACTTTTAAAACGGTTAAACAGCAACCCATTTACAAGGGAGAAAAAACAATCGTGGTAATAGATGCCGGTCATGGTGGCAAAGATCTTGGTGCTGCCGGTGCTGGAAATATTTATGAAAAAGATCTGGCACTTGCCATTGTAAAAAAAATAAAAGCAATCAACACGAATAATAATATTGAGATCATCCTCAGCAGGGAAACTGACATCTATCAATCACCACCGGAAAAGGCAGCCTTTGCAAATAACGCCAATGCAAAACTCTTAGTTTCCATTCATATTGCTGCAACAGCAGAGCCTGCTACCGGCAACTCCGGATTGGATGTATATGTATCAAAAGACAATTTCCCGAACTCATCAGAGAGTAAAGTACTTGCATCTGCTTTTATAGAAACTTTTAAAACAAACTATTCGCTTCCTGTTAAAGAGAAGCCCTTACAAAGAGAAAAAGGTATCTGGCTTTTACAAGCTTCCAATTGTCCTGCTGTATTAATTGAGCCGGGTGTTATAACCAACAAAAAAGACCTTGCTTTTATTCAGTCAGAAAAAGGCCAGGAAACAATTGCGCAGAATGTATTAAAAGGAATAGAAAAATACCTGACGGCAACGGCAGTTGAAAGCACTTTATCTCCCACGAAAGAGAATGAGGAAATAAAAACAATTACTGGCACTGCAGACAAAAGAGCTTTGCTGGTAATCGACGGTAAAAAAAGCGGCAGCCTGGAATCAATGGAGAAAAAACTGAAAGAACTGAATATCGATATAACTGAACTTGAACTTTCTGCAAGCATCCACTGGCTTGAGGCTGCAGAAGCAATTGCTAAGTATGGTGACAATGCAAAGTTTGGTGCAATTGAAATAAGTAATGTACAGGTTAAAGCTGTAGCCGTATTATAGATAAATTTCAAACATCCGAAGTTTTTAAAACTCCGGATGTTTTACGGGTATTACATTTTTATAAA